>CAJCBN010000209.1 GCA_903960645.1 uncultured Actinomycetes bacterium
GAGCGCGGTTCCCCGCACGCGCCACGATTCGCAGGGTAGACGACCGCCGGCCGGCCACCCCCACCCGGCGCGAGGCACGAAGCCGCGCCGCGGGGGCCAGCCGCCGCCCCTCTGCGATACTCGACGCATGACGGAAACCGACCTCACCTGCCCGGCCTGCGCCAGCGACCTCAACTACCCGCTCGGCGACTTCACCGTCTGCTCGATGTGCGGGCACGAGTGGGTGCCCAGGGCCGACGCCGAGTCCGCCGATGCCCCCGCGGTCGATGCCGAGCCGGTCGTCCGCGACGCCTTCGGCAACGCGCTGGCCGACGGCGACACGGTCTCCGTGATCAAGGACCTGAAGATCAAGGGCAGTCCGAACTCGATCAAGGTCGGCACGAAGGTGCGCGACATCCGCCTCGTCAACGGCGTCGGCGACCACGACATCGACTGCAAGGTCGACGGCTTCGGCGCGATGCAGCTGAAGTCCAGCGTCGTCAAGAAGGTCTGATCCGCGCCGCGACGGGCTGCGGTGCGCTCAGGGCCGGCCCGGTGCGGGCCCGGATGGCCCTCGACGCGGATGCAGTGCTGGCCGGCGCGCGGCATCACGACGCCGCAGCGCGGGCGTCGGCGCAACGCCAGGATGCGCGTCACGTCGCCGGCCTCGGCACCGGCCCGCGCGGTCTGCAGGGCGGCGGTGATGGCGGCGCCCGCGTCGGCCACGCCCGCCTCCCAGCCGGCCTTCATGGCGGCGAGCAGCTCGTCCTGGCTGAGGACCTCGGCGATGTCGGCGGGCAGGAGGCCGCTGGCCACGGCACTGCGTGCGATGCCAGGGTCGGCCGCAACCGGCCGGTAGTCCCAGCCGTCGAGCCCCACGGACTCGGCGACGAGCTCGATCAGCATCAGCGCCTGCCAGATGCCGGTGACCTCGTCGTCACTCAGCCGCCCGGTGGCGATGAGCGCGGCAGCCATGTCGTAGACGGCGTTGTCCCGCCGCGGCCCGGCACACAAAACCTCGATCACGGGCACGCCGCGCAGCGTCCGGTGCGAGAAGATGACCCGGTGCTGCGTACGCAGGACGGCCACGGTGTTCCAGCCGGCGAGTCGGTGCCGGCCGCGATTGCCGAGCGGATGGTCGCCGAGCGGCGTGTCGCACAGCCTCAGCACCTCGCCGAGGACGTCCACCTGCTCGGCTCGTCCGAGCGTCTCGAGGTACTCGACGAAGGCATCGCCGAAGACGATCTCGGCCTGCCGCCGGCCGGGCGACGCGCACTCGGTCACCGCGCGTCGGCGATGTGCTGGGCGGCGCGCGCCTGCACGGCGTCGGCATCGATGCCGAGCCGGTCGCAGACCGCAGCGAGCGAGTGCGTGGCGCTGCGTCCGGCCACGAGTTCGGCGGCCGAGTCGACCACGGCAAGCGCAGCCTCGCGCAGGCGAACCATGTCGGCATCGATGCGCGCCGCGGAGTCGACCACGGCCACCTCCCGACCATGGCTGGTCAGGATCACGCGCTGCTCGTCGGCGATCGCAGAGACGGCCGAGATTCCCTTGCGAGCGGCAACGGTGATCGGCATACGGATGCTGTTCATGCTTGCAACTCTACACAGATCTACACAGAAATGCATGAGCAATAAATGTGCCGTGCTGACCGCAGCCGTCTCGCCACCATCGCGGGCACGCACTGACAACGTCGAACCTCGCCAAGCTCCCCCGCTCGATGCAGCCCGGGCGGCGATCAGCGTTGCTTCTGGGTCCTGCCCCCGAAGCGGCGTCGATGCCGCAGCGACTGTCGCACCGAGCCTGTCTAGCCGGTGACCGCCTCGGGCTTTACCGCCACTACCTTCGGCGTGGCCAACGTCACGCGACGCACCGACTTCGCCAGCACCGTGCTGCCCTTGCGCGCCTCGGTCGATACCGACCAGCGCCCCGC
>CAJCBN010000210.1 GCA_903960645.1 uncultured Actinomycetes bacterium
GCCTCGATCGTCCTGCTCGGTGACGCCGCCCCCGCGGTCGATGGCTCCGAGTACCAGGCTGAGCTGCTCGGCGGAGTCGCCGGTCGCATTCCCGACATCGACCTAGCTGCCGAAGCGCGCCTGATCGACGTGCTCGTCGAGGCCGCTGCGTCAGGCATCAGCCACGCGGCGCACGACGCGGCTGAAGGCGGCATCGCCGTCGCCGCTGCGGAGATGGCCATCGCCGGCCAGGTCGGCATCGGCATCGAACTGCCCGCGCTCGCCGAGCGCGACGACATCACGCTGTTCGGCGAGGCCGGCAACGGCCACGTCCTCGTCGCCACCGACGACGCCGACGCGCTGCTCGCGCTGGCCGCGACCCACGGCGTCCCCGCGCTCCTCGTCGGCACCGCCGGAGGCGACGCGATCCGCGTGGCCGTCGGCCCGACTGTCGCCGAGCTTCCGCTCGCCGCCGCCATCGCGTCCTGGTCGAAGAGCATGCCCGCGCTGATCGGGGCGGCCTAGCCATGTGCGGCGTCTTCGGCATCCGCGCCTCCGACCGCGACGTCGCCCGGCTCACGTACTTCGCGCTCTACGCGCTGCAGCACCGCGGCCAGGAGAGCGCGGGCATCGCGGTCACGGACGGGCGCCACATTCAGGCCGTCCGCGAGCTCGGCCTTGTCTCGCAGGTCTTCGACGAGTCGACCCTCGAGACGCTCGAAGGCGTCGCGGCCGTCGGCCACGCCCGCTACTCCACGACGGGTTCGTCCCGCTGGCAGAACGCCCAGCCGGTCATCCGCCACCGCCCGGGTCGCACGCTCTCGCTCGCGCACAACGGCAACCTCACCAACACCACCGAGCTGCGCGATGAGCTCGAGGGGCGCGGCCTCAAGTTCGAATCCACGTCCGACACCGAGGTGATCGCCGCGCTGATCTGCGAGCACGACGGCCCGCTCGTCGATGGCGTCAAGGAGGCGATGAGCCGTATCGTCGGCGCGTTCGCCGCGATCGTGATGGACGAGGAGCAGCTGATCGGCTTCCGCGATCCCGACGGCATCCGCCCACTCGTGCTCGGCGATCTCGACGGGCACCCCGTGCTGGCGTCCGAGACCTGCGCGCTCGACATCGTTGGCGCCACCTTCGTGCGCGACATCGAACCCGGCGAGATCGTCGTCCTGACGGACCGCGGCGTGGAGAGCATCCTGGCGGCCGAGCCGCACCAGCCCGCGCTGTGCGTCTTCGAGTTCATCTACTTCGCCCGGCCCGATTCCAAGCTCGATGGCCTGCACCTGCACCGCACACGCGAGCTGATGGGCGAGCGCCTGGCCGACGAGGCGCCCGTCGAGGCCGACATCGTCATCCCCGTGCCCGACTCGGGCGCGCCGGCCGCGCAGGGGTTCGCGCGCCGCAGCGGCATTCCCTACGTCGACGGCCTCGTCAAGAACCGCTACGTGGGGCGCACGTTCATCCAGCCGGATCAGGCGATGCGCGAGAACGGCATCAAGCTGAAGTTCAATCCGATGCCCGACGTCCTCGCCGGGCAGCGCGTGATCGTCGTCGATGACTCCATCGTGCGTGGCACGACGACCCGCAAGATCGTCGAGATGCTCCGCGGTGCCGGCGCCCTCGAGGTGCACCTGCGCATCTCCTCGCCGCCGGTCATCTCGCCCTGCTTCTACGGCATCGACATGGCCACGAAGGACGAGATGATCGCGGCCAACCAGTCCGTCGAGGAGATCCGCCAGCACCTCGGCGCCGATTCGCTCGCCTACCTGTCGCTCGAAGGGCTCGAGGCGGCCACCGGGCACGGCGATGACCGCTACTGCCGGGCCTGCCTGACGGGCCGGTATCCCACCGTCGTCCCGATCGCCGCCGACAAGGAGCGATTCGAGGCGACCCAGCTGCCGGTGGCATGACGATGGATGACGAGCTCACCTACGCCGCCGCAGGTGTCTCCCTCGACGCGGCCGACGCGGTCGTCGAGCGCCTCAAGGGTGCGGTTCGTTCGACGGTGCGCCCCGGCGTGATCGACGCCCACGGCGGCTTCGCCGGCCTGCTCGCCCTCGGCGGACTCGGCTACAAGGACCCGGTGCTCGTGGCCGGCACTGACGGCGTCGGCACCAAGCTCGAGCTCCACCGCGAGGCGGGCTCACTCCACGCGGCCGGCATCGACTGCGTCGCGATGTGCGTCAACGACATCCTCTGCGTGGGGGCCGAGCCGATCCTGTTCCTCGACTACGTCTCCGTCGGCGTGCTCGACCCCGACGTCGTCGCGACGCTCGTCGAGGGCATCGCCGATGGCTGCCGCCAGTCCGGCGCCGCACTGCTCGGTGGCGAGACCGCCGAGCATCCGGGTGTGATGGCGCCCGACAGCCTTGATGTCGCCGGCTTCGCGCTCGGCATCGTCGAGCGTGACCGCCTGATCGACGGCACCCGCGTGGCCGCCGGCGATCGGGTCATCGGCATCGCCGCCTCCGGCCTGCACTCCAACGGCTTTTCGCTCGTGCGCCGTGTCGTCGAGCGGGCCGGCGGCCTCGCACACGCTCCGGCCGACCTGCTCGCCCCGACCGCGATCTACGCCGAGGACATCCGTAACCTGCGAGCGCTGGTCGACGTCAAGGCGCTCGCGCACATCACCGGTGGCGGCATCGAGGGCAATGCGCCGCGTGTCATCCCCGACGGCTGCGGCATGGTCATCGACCCCACGGCGTGGCCGCGACCCGCCGTCGTGCAGTGGCTTGCCGATCAGGGTGTGGAGGAGGCCGAGCTGCGCCGCGTGTTCAACATCGGCATCGGCATGATCGCCGTCGTCGATCCGTCCGAGGAGCTCGCCGCGATCGGCGCGCTCAAGACCGCGGGCCGCGACGCCTGGGTGATCGGCGCGATCGAGACCGGCGAGGGCGTTCGCTACACCGCATGATTCGCGCGGCAACCGCAGACGACCCGCTGCGCATCGCCGTACTCGCCTCGGGCCGCGGCTCGAATCTTGCCGCGCTGATGGAGCGTCTCGATCCGGCCGTGACGATCGTCGCCGTCGCCTCGAACCGCAGCGACGCCGTGGCGTTGCAGCGGGCGCGCGAGGAGGAGATCGAGACCGCGGTCTTCCCGCGCGGCGACGACTGGGCCGAGCGCGACCGTAGGCTGCTGACGTGGCTTGTGGAGCGCCAGGTCGAGCTCGTCGTGCTCGCCGGCTTCATGGAGATCCTGACGGCCGAGGTCGTCGATCACCTGCCCGTCATCAATGTGCACCCGTCGCTCCTGCCCGCCTTTCCCGGCCTGCACGCCTGGGAGCAGGCGCTCGACGCGGGCGTGGCGGAGACCGGCGTCACCGTCCACTTTGTCGACACGGGGCTCGATACCGGCCCGGTGATCGCCCAGGAGCCCGTTCCCGTGCGCACGGGTGATACGCCGGCAGCTCTGCACGAGCGCATCCAGGCCGTCGAGCACCGCCTGCTGCCCGACGTCGTGCGCCGCCTCGCCGCCGACGACATCCCCGAGCCCGAGAGGCGCGCCGCATGAGCCGCATCCACCGTGCGCTGATCAGCGTTTCCGACACCACCGGGCTCGAGGAGCTCGCCCGCGCCCTGCACGCGCTCGGCATCGAGATCGTCGCCTCGAGCGGGACTGGCGCGAAGATCGAGGCGGCCGGTATCCCGTGGCTCGCCGTCGACGAGGTCACGGGCGCGCCCGAGATGCTCGGCGGCCGCGTCAAGACGCTCCATCCCGGCATCCACGGCGGCATCCTCGCGCGGCGCGACGTGCCCGAGGACCTCGAGCGCATCGCCGAGTTCGGCATCCGCGAGATCGGCCTCGTTGTCGTCAACCTCTATCCGTTCCGGGAGACGGTCGCCCAGCCCGGTATCACCGACGCCGAGGCGATCGAGAAGATTGACGTCGGCGGCCCCGCGATGGTGCGGGCCGCGGCGAAGAACCATCAGTCGGTCGGCGTCGTCACCTCGCCGAGCCGGTATCCCGAGGTGATCGCCGAGCTGCAGGAGCGCGAGGGAGAGCTCTCGCCCGAAACCCGCAGGCGCCTCGCCGCCGAGGCGTTCACGATGACGGCCGGCTACGACGCCGCGATCTCCGCGTGGTTCACGGGCGGCGTCACGCTGCCCGACGAGATCATCATGGACCTTCAGCGTGAGCGCGAGCTGCCGTACGGCGAGAATCCGCATCAGGCGGCCGGGTACTACGTGGACCGCACGCAGCCGCGGCACCTCCTCACCGGGGTGCGGCAGCATGGCGGCAAGGCGCTCTCCTACAACAACCTCGCCGACCTCGCGGCCGCCCACGCGATCGCGAACGAGTTCGATGAGCCGGCCTGCGCGATCATCAAGCACCAGAATCCCTGCGGTGCTGCGATCGGCCGCGATGTCGCAGAGGCCTACGAGCGCGCACTGGCGGGCGACCCAGTCAGTGCCTTCGGCGGTGTCATCGCCGTCAATCGCCCCGTCACGGCGGAGCTCGGCGCGCGTCTCGCCGAGCAGTTCCTCGAGGTGCTGATCGCTCCGGGTTTCGAGGCGGGCGCGCTCGAGGCGCTGGCGGTGAAGGCCAACACGCGGCTGCTCGAGGACACCGATCCGGCACCACGGCCGCCGCTGCGCCACTTCCGCCCGGTGCCGGGTGGCATGCTCGTCCAGGCGCCCGACGACACGGCTGAGCCGCGGGCCGCGATGACCGTCGTCACGCAGACGCAGCCCGACACGCGCGAGTGGGAGGACCTCCTCTTCGCCTGGCGCATCGTCCGCCACGTCTCGTCGAACGCGATTGTGATTGCACGTGACGGCGCCACGCTCGGCATCGGCGCGGGCCAGATGAGCCGGGTCGATTCCGTCCGCATCGCCGTCGAGAAGACGCCGGCGGACCGCCGGGCCGGCGCAGTCCTCGCCTCCGATGCGTTCTTCCCGTTCCCCGACGGCGCGGAACTCGCCCTCGCCGCAGGCATCACGGCGGTCATCCAGCCGGGTGGCGCCAAGCGCGATAACGAGGTGACCGCTGCGGTCGATGCCGCGGGCGCGACGATGATCCACGTCGGCCGCCGCCACTTCCGCCACTGACCAGAGGGGCCAGACCCCGTTGTTTGACCATAGGGGTCAGGCCCCTTTGTTTGACCATAGGGGCCTGACCCCTCTGATAAATCGTCTGGTTTCTCTGGGGCGTTCTACGCTGCAACGATGACGGGGCAGCGCCTTCTTGCACTCTCGCCAGCCGAGGCGCGCACGATCGCCGTGGCGCGGCAGGGTTTCGCCGCGCGCAACCGCGTCGCCACGCCCGACGCTGTCCACGCCTGCATCGACCAGCTCGGCTGCGTCCAGATCGACTCGGTGATGACCGTCGCCCGTGCGCACCGGCTCACGCTCGCGAGTCGCGTCGGCAAGCTCCCCGCCGGCACGCTCAACGGCCTACGCCGCGAAGGTCGCATCGCGGAAGTGTGGGCGCACGAGGCGTGCTTCATCCCTGCGGATGAGCTGCCGTGGTTTCGCGCTGCCATGCTCGCCGCCACCGAGCACCGCTGGTGGGGTCCGGTCCTGCAGGAGCATCCCAAGCTGGCGCGCGCGGTGATGACGCGGGTGCAGGACGGCCCGATCACCGCGGCCGACTTCGGTGGCGCCGGCACGCCGGGGTGGTGGGAGTGGTCGGCCGCCAAGCAGGTGATCGAGTCGCTGTTCGCGATCGGTCAACTCGCCGTCCGGGAGCGCAGGGGGTTCACCCGTGTCTACGACCTGCCGGAGCGCCTCTACACGCCGGCGCAGCTCGCGCCCATCACCGACGACGCGGCGATCCTCCGCCACCGCATCCTGCGCACGGTGCGGGCGCGCGGGATCGTCACCGCCAGCCGCGTGACCGACTACTACCGCCTGCGTGGTCTCGCCAAGGACGTCGCGCTCGCCGTCGACGGTCTGGTCGACGAGGGCGTGCTGCAGCGGGTGGGAGTGGGGGAGCACGTCGCGCTCGTCGAGCCCGCCACGCTCGCAGCGCTGCCCGCAACCCCGACCGCCTCGGTGCTGCTGTGCCCGTTCGACAACCTGGTCTGGGACCGCGAGGAGACCGACCGCCTGTTTGGCTTTCGCCACGCACTCGAGATCTACGTGCCGAAGGAGAAGCGGCAGTGGGGCTACTACGTGCTGCCGCTGCTGCACGGCGATCGCATCGTCGGCCGTGCCGACGTGAAGGCCGACCGCAAAGCCGGCGAGTTACGCATCCTCGCCATGCACTGGGAGGGTCGGCCGGCACTCGGTGCGCTTGAGCGGGCGCAGGCGCGTCTGGCGTGGACGCTCGGGCTCGTTCCGGCCTGAAGCGCTACAGGCGTATCGCCAACCACGGCTTCCTTGTGGCGCTTGTCGCGACTCCTTCACCACAGACGTAGCGAATTGGTCTGACAGGTGTAGTGAATCGGGGGTTTTTCCCTGCGCCGGGCCCTGTGGCTATCTAGTTTTCCGCCGTGGATTTTCGTGCGCCATGTGCCCCTGCGTTGAGGACCGTGTTGATCGCTATGGCGACGGTGGTCGCGCTGCTGATGGCGGCCGCAGTGGCGCAGGCCACCGCCTGGACGGGACCGGGTACCGGCACCGCGTACACCCTCGAGACGGGCCTCGAGGTGGTCGCCACGACGAACAACATCAGCCCGCTCGATCGCACCTCGCCAGCGAACCTTCTCGTCAACGGCGACTTCACCGACAACGGCTGGGGTCAGGCCACGCCGACCGCGAAGGGTTGGGGGCCCCTGTCGACGAACGCCAACAGCCTGAACTACATCTCCTCCGTCGTGACTGGCTCCGACGGCATTCCGTATCGCGGCATTCCGCTCTCGGTGCCGAACTGGTACTTCACCGGCGGCGGTACAGACACGTACGCGATGTGGCTGCCCGGTACATCGGCAGCGGTTGGACCTTGGGCCAACGGCCGCACGCAGTGGGGGCCGTACGGCTCGAAGAACGGCGCCAGCAATCCGCAGATCTACTTTGGGAACAACGAGAACTGGTCCGTCTCGCCGTCCGTTGCCTCGCTCCTGGCGTCGAACGTCTTCACGGAGGATGTGACGCAGACGGCGCTGACCTTTACCCCGGGAACAGATAGCCGCTGGTCGACCACATCGAAGAGCTATCAGAGCAGCCGGGCACCGACGGCGTTTCAGACCATCCCAACGAGCGTCGGGCATACCTACTGCCTCTCGTTCTGGGTAGGGCACGAGTACTTTGGCGCGACCGTCGGTTCGCGCCTCGACGGCCTTGCTCGCCTCCAGATCGGCGGCTACAACAGTGTCTTCTTCAAGGTGCCGACGAAGATCGGCAGCGCTGGCGAGCGTTGGTACACCTTCCAGTTCGAAGCGAAGGCAACGACTACCCGGCTGTCGTTTACGAGCTGGGGACACATCGGACAGGGCTCGACGTCCTCGACGGAACTCGTCCTCGACGACGTGGTCGTAAACCACTGCGCCTCCGCCGCGCCGCCGACTCCCGTCGCCGTCGGCGACATCGTCTGGTTCGACACCAATGCCAATGGCGTGCAGGACGCGGGCGAGGCCGGCGTCCCCGGCGTGCAGGTGCAGCTGCTCAAGGCGGACGGCACGATCGCGACGGATGTCAACGGCAACCCGGTGGCCGCAGTCACGACCGACGCGCAGGGTGCGTACCTGATCGACAACGTTCCCCCGGGCTCGTACAAGGCGCAGTTCACCCTGCCATCGGGCTACGCCTTCACGGCACCGAGCGCGGCCGGTGGGACGTCCGCGACCGA
>CAJCBN010000211.1 GCA_903960645.1 uncultured Actinomycetes bacterium
ACGGCTCGATGCAGCGCCCGCCACGCGGTCGGCCGTCATCGACGTCGTTGCCGAAGCCCTCACGAACGCTGTCCGTCACGGCGCCGCGCGGACGGTCGACGTGCGGCTCGACCCTCGTCCCGACGGACGCCTGTCGGTAATCGTGCGCGACGACGGGCGAGCGAGTTCGGCTGGCGCGCCGGGCATGGGCAGCCGCCTGCTCGACGCCGTCGCGATCTCCTGGACGCTTGCCGGCGTCGAGCACGGGACGGAATTGCGGGTCGAGCTGTCGCTCGATCCACACAAGGGGGCGCTGCCAGCGAGGGTGTGAGTTACCCGAATGCTGACCCTAGGGCGACGGCGCCTCGCTGGTAGGTTCGCGCGCATGCCATCCCGCCAGCGTGTGTTCCTCCTCTTCATGGTCACGGCTCTGGCCATGGCGTTCGTTCCGGCTGCCGACGCTTCCGTCTCGCCGCTACGTGCCTTCGGGCGGGGCGTCTCGCCGGTCGTCCCGGGGTTCGCGAACTGCACGACCTCGTGCCTCACCGGCTCGTCGAGCCCGGCCGAGGGAGGGACATTCAACACCACGAAAGCGATGACGTTCGATGCGTCCGGACGCCTGCTCGTCGTCAACTCCAATTTCAATCGCATCGATCGGTTCGTCAGAGATTCGACAACCGGCGACTGGGCATACGATCGCGGATTCGGGTGGAATGTGAATTCCACGGGTGGCACGACGGCCTTCGAGAACTGCACGGGGACGAACTGCGACAACGTCGGGACCGCATCGGGCGATGCGGGTGGCCTGCGGTCCCCGTCGGGGATCGCCGTCGATAGCCAGGGACGCATCTACGTGGCGGACGATTCGAACTACCGCGTCTCGCGGTACACGGTGGACCCGAACACGGGGGTGGTCTCCTTCGATCGCGCTTTCGGCTTCGGCGTCTCAACTGGTGCCGCCACGTTCCAGAACTGCACGAGTTCGTGTCAGCGGGGATACGGCATATCGACCGGGGGCGCGGGGCAAATGAAGGTCCCCACTAGCGTGGCGATCGACAGCGCCGACCGCATCTGGGTTTCCGACGCCGCCCTGTATCGCGTGCAGGTGTTTACGTCCGATCCGACGACCGGCGTCGTCTCGTTTGAACGCGGCTTCGGCGTCGGCGTCCAGACGGGTGCAGCGCAGTTCGAGAACTGCACAACGGTGACGACCTGCCAGAGCGGCGTGTACGCGTCGCGTGCGATCGGCGGTGGGTTTGCCTTCCCGACTGCCATCGCCTTCGACCCGCAGGGGCAACTGGTCGTGGCGGATTCCTCTGGGTATCGCTATACCCGGTTCTCGGCGTATGCCGGCTCCGGCGACGTGCAGTTCGATCGCACGTGGGGCTGGGGCGTCGCGACGGGCGCAGCTGCGCTCCAGACCTGCACCGTGAGCGCGAACTGCCAACTGGGAGTGGCCTCGGCCGCGGCCGGGGCATCGGAGCCGTGGGGCCTTGCGATCGATGCAAACGGTCGGATCTGGGGCTCGGATCAGGGCAACAACCGGGTAGTCCAGTATTCGATCGACGGCTCGGGGAATGCCGTTTGGGGGCTGGCGTTCGGTGCGGGGGTGGCGACGGGCGCCTCGGCCTTCGAGACCTGCACGACGACCTGCCAGGCAGCATCCACGTGGTCAGGGGCTGGCGCAGTGCGGGTGCCGAGCGGTCTGGCCATCGATGCGCAGCAGCAGATCTTTGTTGGCGCGCAGTTCCTCAGTCGCGTCAATTCCTTCAGCGTTCAGGTCGTGCCTGGTGCACCGCTGTCCGTTTCGGCCGTGCCCAGCGAGACGACCGCGGCCGTGACGTGGGCTGCGCCGACCGCCAACGGCGGTCCTCCAGTTACGGCGTACACGGTGACCGCCACCCCCGGTGGCGCGACGTGCACGGCGACGCCGCCGACCACGACCTGCACGGTCTCCGGCCTCACCGCGGGTACGGCGTACGCCTTCGCCGTGACGGCCACGAACAGCGTCGGTACTGGACCCAGTGCGACGACCACTGCGACCACGACGGGAGGGGCGAGTTCGACCACTACTGCGGTACCCGCCGACGCCACGGCGGGTGGCTCCAGTACACGCACGACAGTGGCGAAGCCCATCGTTGTCAGCACGACGCAGCTTGGCGCCACCACACTCGCCGTGCGTGTCCGAGGCAGCGGCGCGGGCACCCTTCGCGTCAGCGGCACCCGACTGGCGCGCAGCCTCGGCGTCGGCGGGATCGTCTGCACCGGGAGTCGCTCTATCACCGCTGCAGCGACTGTCGTCGTCGCGTGTCGCCTCACGACTGCGGCGCGCGCGACGCTCGCGCACATGCCGCTGCGAGTGCGGCTCACGACGACCTTCACGGTGAAGGGCGGCGGCAGCGCATCTACGTCGCGTACCGTGCGACTCAAGCAGGTCGCACCGGCTCCGACACCGAC
>CAJCBN010000212.1 GCA_903960645.1 uncultured Actinomycetes bacterium
AGGAGCAGGGCGGTGAGGGCGATGAGCTTGCGCATAGCGGGACGCGGGGGGCGGTCGCCCCATCCTAGGTGCGGTTTCGCGTGCGACCCCGGGTTCCCCTGCAAATCTGGATCCGGATCCAGATCTGCACGAAAACGGTAAATCTGGATCCGGATCCAGAATTGCCGGGTCGGAGGGCGCTAGCTGGCGCGGAAGCGCCGCAGGCGCAGCGAGTTGCCGAGGACGAACAGGCTCGAGCACGCCATCGCGAGGCCCGACAGGATCGGGTTGAGGTACCCGAGGGCGGCGAGGGGCAACAGCACGACGTTGTAGGCGAAGGCCCAGAAGAGGTTGCCGCGGATCGTGCGCATCGTCTGGCGGGCCAGGCGGACGGCGTCGGCGGCGGAGCGCAGGTCGGGGCGGACGAGGGTGACGTCCGCGGCGGCGATCGCGGCGTCGGCGCCCGAGCCCATGGCGATGCCGAGGTCGGCGCGCGCCAGCGCGGGTGCGTCGTTGAGCCCGTCGCCCACCACGGCGACGGCGAGTCCCTCCGCCTGCAGGCGCGCGACCTCGGCGGCCTTGCCTTCGGGTAGGACGTCACTGATCACGCGGGTGATGCCGACCTGCGCGGCGACGAACTGGGCGGCAGCGGCGCCGTCGCCCGTCAGCAGGATCGGCTCGAGTCCGAGGGCGCGCAATTCGCGGACTGCCTGCGCGCTCGTGGGGCGCAGCACGTCGCCGGTGGCGAGGATCGCGCGGATCGCGCCGTCCCAGGCGACGGCGGCGACCGCGCGTCCCTGTGCTCCCTCGGCCGCCACGGCCGCAGCCAGCTCTGGCGCCAACCCCAACCCGTCCGCGGCGAGGCGTGCGGGGCGGCCGACGCTGACACGCAGGCCATCCACGACGGCCTCGGCGCCGATGCCGGGGCGGGCGACGAAGTCGTGGGCGGGCAGCGGTGCTGCGACGGCCTGGGCGATCGCGCGCCCGACGGGGTGCTCCGAGCCGACCTCGACGGCCGCGGCCAGCGCGAGGGCCCGCTCGGGGTCTTCGCCGGCGAGGACGTGCACGGCGGCGAGCACCATGCGGCCCTCGGTGACGGTGCCGGTCTTGTCGAGCACGATCGCGGAGACCCGCTCCGCGCGCTCGAGCGACGGCGCACCGCGCAGGAGGATGCCCAGTTGTGCACCGCGGCCCGTGGCCACGAGCAACGCGGCGGGCACGGCCAGCCCGAGCGCGCACGGGCACGCGACGACGAGGACGGCGACGGCCGGTGCGAGCGCCTCGGCGATCGCCGCGCCCGCCAGTAGCCAGCCGACGAAGGTCAGCAGGGCGAGCGCCAGGACGATCGGGACGAAGACGCCCGCGATGCGGTCGGCGAGGCGCTGGGCGCCGGCCTTCTCGGTCTGGGCCTGTTCGACGAGACGCGTGATCCGCGCCGCCGTGGAGTCGGCGCCGATGCGCGCGGTGCGCAGCGTGAGCACGCCCGTGGTGTTGAGTGCACCGCCGGCCACCTCGTCGCCGGGATCGGCGTCGACGGGGATACTTTCGCCGGTCAGCAGCGAGCGATCGATGGCAGAGGTGCCGGCGACGACGACCGCGTCGACGGGCACGCGCTGGCCGGGGCGCACGACGATCACGTCGCCGACCACGAGTGAGGCGACGGGCACCACGATCTCGCCGTCCGCGGTCACCAGCGCGGCATCGGGGGAGCTCAGCTCGGCCAGGGCGCGCACGGCATCGCCCGCGCGGCGGCGGGCGCGCAGTTCGAGCACGCGGCCGGCGAGCAGCAGCGCGGTGACGACCGCGGCGACCTCGAAGGTGAGGGCGCCGGTCGAGCCCCGGGCTGTCAGCGACAGGTGCATCGGCATGGTGGCGGCATCGGTCAGCAGCAGGGCCGCGACGCTGGACAGGTAGGCCGTCAGCACGCCGAGCGAGATCAGCGTGTCCATGGAGGTGCTGCGGTGGCGCAGGGCGAGCGCGGCGGAGCGGTGGAAGGGCCAGGCGCACCAGAGCGCCACCGGCGTGGTCAGGATCCCGGCCACCCAGCCCCAGCCGTTGAACTGGAGCGCTGGCACCATCGACAGCGCGAGCACTGGCACCGACAGCGCGATCGCCACGAGCATGCGGCCGACCAGCGGGTCGCGGCCGGGTGATCGGGGCGCACTGCCGGTCAGTGGGGTGGCGGCATAGCCGGCCTCGGCGATCGCGCGCACGAGTTGCGGCACGCCGGCGACGGTGGGGTCGAAGTCGATCGCGGCGCGCTCGGTGGCGAGGTTGACCGTGGCGCTGTCCACGCCGGTGACGGCCGCCAGCGCGCGCTCCGCACGCCCCACGCACGAGGCGCAGTGCAGCCCCTCGAGCGCCAGATCGACATGTTCGGGAGTCGTGCTGGCGGAGGACATTGCTGCCTCAGTATACATACCCCCGGGGGGTACTATAGAATCCGCCGCATGGACCACGGAGATGCCACCGGCGGCTACGCCGCGACCAAGGATGAGTTGCTCAAGCGCCTCTCGCGCGCGGAGGGCCAGGTGCGCGGCGTCGCGCGGATGATCGAGGAGGACCGCTACTGCATGGATGTCCTCACCCAGATCTCCGCTGCGCGGGCGGCGCTCGATCGCGTCGCCCTCGGCGTGCTCGACGAGCACGTGCGCCATTGCGTGGTGGGTGGGCACGGCCCCGGCAGTGAGGAGGAGCGGATCGACGAGCTAATGGCTGCCGTCGGGCGCCTCGCCGGACGCCGGGCATGAGCACCGTGCCGCTCCGGCGCAGCGGCCGCGACTACGTCGAGGTCGGTGCGACCCTGCTTGCGGCCGCCGCCGACGGCGTGACGGGCCTCGCCGCCACGATCGTCGCGCCGCCGGCGCTCGTGCTTGGCTCGGCGCAGTCCGAGGCGGATGCCGCCACCACCATCGACGTGGTCAAGCGGGGCACGGGCGGCGGTGCCGTCCTCTGCGACGCGGGTGTCCTCCTGATCGATCTCGCCGTGCCCGCGGGCCATGCCCTCGCGCCCGAGGACGTGACCGAGGCGTACCGCCCGCTTGGCGAGGCGATTGAAGCGGCGCTGGTGGGGATGGGCGTGGACTGCCGCACGGTTACGGTCGCGGAGGCCCGCACGATGGACGATGCGCGCAAGGCGGCCGCCCGACGCGCCTGCTGGGCCGGGCTCTCGCCGTACGAGCTCGTACTCGCCGATGGCCGCAAGCTCGTCGGGCTCGCGCAGCGTCGTCGCCGCGGTGCCGTCCTGCACCAGATCGCGATTCCCGTGACGACGCCGCCGGCCTCGGTCGCCGACCACCTCGTCGACGGCGCCTCGCTCGCGCCATGGCTCGAGGCGACGGCGATGCTCGCGGGGGCGGCTGGCTGCGGCTCGGCCACCCCTGGCGGCCTCTGGGACGTCCTGCGCGGTCCGCTGACCGCCCTCGCCACCTGACCCGCTGCGCGTAGGTACACAGAGGGGTCTGGCCCCTTTGTGTGA
>CAJCBN010000213.1 GCA_903960645.1 uncultured Actinomycetes bacterium
CGCGCCAAGTCGTACGACCGCTCGATCTCCCCGATCTGGGAGGGCGACGCCACGCTCTCGTTCGGCGCCGCCCCCAACGAGGAGCACACCGCGCTCGCGCCGGTCAGGATCGGCAAGGGCTACCGCTTCACCTTCGCCTACTCCGTCAATGACCTCGAGACGATCACGAACCTGCGGGGCGAGGCGTGAGTCGTCGCGTCGAGATTCACGGCCACACCGTCTCGCCGGAGCACTACATCGACGGTGCCCGCGTGAGCAGCCCGACGACGTTCAAGGACCGCTCCCCGATCGACGGGTCGCTGCTCGCCGAGGTCTGCCGCGGTGACGCCACCACCGCCAACTTGGCGATCAGCGCCGCCGCACGCGCGTTCCCGGCCTGGGCCGCACTCGGCCCGCACGGCCGCGCGCCCTACCTCCGCCGACTGGCCGACCTGATCGACGCGAACGTCGACCACATCGCCGAGGTCGAGTGCTGGGACATGGCGATGCTCGAGCGCTCGCTGAAGGCGCGCGTGATCGGCCGCGGCGCCCGCAACTTCCGCGCCTACGCCGACCTCGCCTGCGCCTACGAGGAGCGCGCGTGGGAGTCGAACGGCACCGCGAACCGCGTCATCCGCCACCCGAGCGGCCCGGCCGTCGTGATCACCCCCTGGAACGCGCCCTTCATGCTCTCGACGTGGAAGTGCGCACCCGCGCTGGCCGCCGGCTCCACCGTCGTGCTCAAGCCGGCCGAGTGGTCGCCGCTCTCGTGCTCAATGCTGTTCGACCTCGTCGACGAGGCAGGCTTTCCGCCCGGCGTCTTCAACCTCGTGCAGGGCATGGGCGAGGAGGTCGGCGCGGCGCTGACGACGGATCGTCGCGTGCGGCGCCTGAGCTTCACCGGCTCGCCCGAGACCGCGCGCCTGATCGGCCGTGCCGCCGCGGACAACATCGTCCCGTTCACCGCCGAGCTCGGCGGCAAGAATCCCTTCATCGTGTTCGCCGATGCCGACCTCGACGCCGCGGCGGCGAAGGCCGCCCTGCAGTACGACGATGCCGGCCAGGTCTGCCTGTCGGGCACGCGTCTCCTGATCGACGAGGCGATCGTCGATGACTTCCTCGTGCGCTTCCACGCCAACGTCGATGCCCAGGTGCTCGGCGACCCGCACGACGAGGCGACCACGATCAGCCCCCTGATCCACCCCGAGCACCTGGCCCGCGTGGCCGGCTTCGTCGATCGCGCGCGGCGCAACGGCGATGAGATCGTCCGCGGCGGCAAGCAGCCGGAGCTCGGCGGCAACTGGTACGAGCAGACGCTGATCCGCCCGCGCTCCAACAACAGCGAGGTCGTCCAGCACGAGATCTTCGGCCCCGTGCTGACGCTGCAGACGTTCGCGTCCGAGGAGGAGGCCATCGAGCTCGCCAACTCGACCGAGTACGGCCTGTCCGGCATCCTCTTCACGAGCAATGCCAAGCGCGCCGAACGGGTCGGCCGTGCCGTGCGGGCCGGCACGCTGTGGGTCAACTGCTTCCTGGTGCGCGATCTGACCGCGCCCTTCGGCGGCGCGGGCATCAGCGGCATCGGACGCGAGGGCGGCGACTACGCGCTCGACTTCTACTCGGACCTGAAGACGCTGCAGATCCTCGACGGCACCGTCTCCTAGCCGCGATCCGAGGCCGCTCGCAGCGACGGGCGCCGCACGTCAGTCGGGCACAGGCGACGCGAGGATGTGCTCGCGCGTGAGCCGCTCGGCCAGCTCGGCGTCACCGGCAGTGATCGCGTCGAGGATGGCCTCGTGGGCGTCCGCATAGGCGGCGGCCTGGGCGGCGTCCGTGGTCTGCGCGGCGTAGATGACGGTGCCGACCGTCTGCACCCACACCGATTCGGCGAAGCGGTCGAGGTGCGGGTTGCCGGCGCTGCGCACCAGCGCGAGGTGGAAGGCGCGGTTCGCCGCGAAGCCGCCGTCGGCATCCCCGCTGCGCTGCGCAGCGATCGCCTCGGCCATCGCCGTTAGCGCGCTGCGCTCCCCTGTGGTCGCGCCGAGACGGGCCGCGGCGGGCTCGAGGGCCAGGCGCGCGGTCCAGAACTGGACCTGGGACTCGCGACTGAGCGCCGTGACGACCGCGCCGCGATTGGGCTCGAGCTCGACGAGGCCGTCAGCGGCCAGCAGGCGCATGGCCTCGCGCAGCGGGGTGCGCGAGATACCGAGCTCCTCCGCCAGCACCTCCTGACGCAACCGCGTGCCCGGCGGCAGCTCACCCGTGCGAATGCGCTCGCGCAGGATCGCGCAGGTCTGCTCAACCATGCTGGGCGCGACGACACGGGTATTCGCCATGGGCAGAGGCTACCGGTTCTCGCTACGGCTGCAGGCGCGTGCGCTCCCAACGCGCACCAGCCCGCTCGTAGCGCAGGCGATCGTGCATCCGCCCCATGCGACCCTGCCAGAACTCCATAACGTCGGGCGCGATGCGGTAGCCGCCCCACCACGGCGGCACGGGTACATCCTCGCCGGGATGCGCGGCATCGGCCTCGGCGAAGCGCTGCTCGAGGGCCGCACGGTCCGCCACCGTCTCGCTCTGGTTCGATGCCCACGCACCGATGCGGCTCTGACGCGGGCGCGTGGCGAAGTAGGCGGCGGTGTCCTCCGCGCTGGTCAGCGAGACCGTGCCCTCAATCCGCACCTGGCGCTCGAGCGGCTCCCACCAGAACACGAGCGACGCGTACGGGTTAGCTGCGAGCTCGCGGCCCTTGCGCCCATCGCGGTTCGTGTAGAAGACGAAGGAGCCATCGTCCTCGACCTCCTTCAGCAGCACCATGCGCGCGGCCGGGCGACCGGCCTCATCGACCGTGGCCAGCGTCATCGCGTTCGGCTCGAGGATCGCACCGGAACCGCGTGCTGTGTCGATCCACGCCATGAAGAGCTCAACCGGATTGTCGCCGGCCGCGCTCTCTGCCAACTCGCCGTTGCGGTACGCCACGCGCAGCTCATGAAATGCCATCGCCATCACCTTCCGCTCGTGAACGCTCTTCCACCAAGTTTATGACCCGCAGCGCCGATTCCTCGACGGCCAGGTTCGACACGTCGATGACCGGGCAGCCGAGCTTGCGGAACACCCGCGTGCAATCGTCGAGCTCCTCGAGGATCTTGGCGAGGTCGGCGTACTCGTTGCGGGAGCGCCCGCCCATCGCGCGCAGGCGCCGGCCGCGGATCCGCTGCAGACGCTCCGGATCGATCGTCAGGCCAACGATCTTGGAGCGATCGACGCGGAACAGCTGCGCCGGTGGCTCGACGCCCGGCACCAGCGGAGTATTCGCCGTCTTGTAGCCGAGGTAGCCGAGATACATCGAGAGCGGCGTCTTGCCCGTGCGGGAGACGCCGACGATCACGATGTCGGCCTCGTTCAGCCCCTCGCCGGACAGACCGTCGTCGTGCTTGACGGCGAACTCCATGGCCGCCACCCGCTTGAAGTAGTCGATCTCCAGCGCGACGGGGCGTCCTGGCACCAGCTCGGCCTGATCGCCCGACGCCGACTGGAGGGCCTCGAGCGGGGCACCGAGCAGATCGCACGACGGCAGGCCGTGCCGCTCACACAGCTCGGAGGCCTGCTGGCGCAGCTCGCGGTCGATCAACGTGAAGAACACGGCGACGCGCAGCTGGCCGCTGAGCTTCGCGAAGACGCTCTGGAGGCCGGCACCCGTCGTGACGCGGGGATGCCGGACGATGTTGACCGGCGAGGTCGAAATCTGCGCCTGCACGGCCCGCGCCACGCGCGACGCCGTGTCGCCGGTGGAGTCCGAGATGATGTGGATCTCGACCGGGGCGCTGGTCATCGCTGCAGTTGGGTGAGGTCGCCGACGGGGGCAAAGGCCGCGAGCGCGTCGCGCACCAGACGCACGCGATTGGCACGCAGCCCCGGCTCCTCGGCGAGCACCATCACGTCGTCGAAGAGTGCATCGACCGGCGGTCCCAGCTCGGCGGCAATGCGCAGCGCGGCCGTCGGATCCTGCTCAGCCGCGACCCGCGGGCCGATCGCCGCGATCGCGGCGGCCAGGGCCACCTCGGCCGGCTCCTGCACGAGCGCCGGATCGAGTGCCGCGGACGCCTGCTCCTTCTCCACGATGCGGCTGCAACGGGTGACGGCAGCGTGCGCGGCCGCGAGCTCGGGGGCGTCGGCCGCCTCGTGCAGAGCGCGCGCGAGGGCGGCATGGCGTGCGGGGTCGACGGCACCGGCACCGCGGGCAGCACGCTGGACGTCGATCGGCACACCGGCCTCGCCGAGCGCCTGATCCACGCGATCGAGGATGAAGGGCACGACGATCTCCTGCGTGCCCTCGACGTCGAGTTCGAGGTCGGCACCCTGCCCGACGAGCAGGACATGCGCATGGGCGACCAGGCGCGGCAGGTCCAGCGTGAGCCCGTAGCGAGCCTGGATCTCGACGATGCCCGCCGCCGCACGACGCAGTGCGTACGGGTCGCGCGAACCGGTCGGGCGCTCGCCGATGGCCACGACGCCGACGAGCTGGTCGAAGCGATCAGCCAGGGCCAGCAGCGCA
>CAJCBN010000214.1 GCA_903960645.1 uncultured Actinomycetes bacterium
CGCGGCGCTGCGGCGGCGCGCGGAGCGGCCGCGGCTCGGGGCGCGCGCGCCCGGGTGGGTGCGGGTGCCTCATCGGGGCGGAGGAGGCCCTGCTTGCGACGGAAGTCCGCGATCTGCGCGGGGGTGACCTCGAGCTGATGCGCGATCCAGATGTCGGTGACGCCCTCGCCGACCCAAGTGCGGATCTGGTTGAGCTGGGGCTTGAGGGACGGGGCGCGAGCCATTGGTCGAAAGCGTACTCCGATCGGCTGCGCGACCCCGTCAGGCGCCGAAGGCGGAGCGCAGCGTGCGCAGCGAGAGGTAGATGAGCGTGCCGGCGATCAGCGCCAGCACCACGACGATCAGGAGGAAGCGCAGACGGGCCCGGCGGCGCTCCGAGATCCGGACCTGGCTGCCCTCACGCTCGGCCCGGGCGAGGGCGAGCTCGGTCAGCAGTTCGATCTCGAGCTCGCGGTCGACGGGGTCGGGTGGTGGCGGTGGCGTGCTCACCCGCACACGGTAGCGAGCGCGCCTACAACCGGCATTCCCGCAGGAAAAGCTGGGATAGAGTGGAACTCGGACGTTCATGCGGCATTTCAGACTCCCCCTCATCCTCACCGTCGCCATGCTGGCGTTGGCCGCGCTTGCCGCGACGGCTCCGGCGCAGGAGACGGTCCCGGTTGCTCCGGCCCCGGCCCCGACCCCGGGCATCGCTCCGGCCGGCTCGACCGTCGCTGGCGTGGATGTCTCCGGCCAGGATGCCGCCACGGCGCTGGCCACGGTCAACGCCGCCTTCGCGCAGCCGATCGTCATCCGCATCGGCGAGCGCGTCTTCAAGATCACCAACGCGCAGGTCGCCGCCACGGCGGACGTTCAGACGGCCGTCACCGAGGCCGTCAACCGCACCGCGGCCGGCAACACGCCTGTCATCGTCGACTACAACGAGACCAAGCTGCAGGCGGCGGTCGACCGGGTCCTCCGGCTCTCGAGCACCAAGGGGAGCGCCGCCCGCTGGGAGATGGGGCGAACCACGCCGATTCTCAAGCTCGGACGACCTGGTAACGCGCCGGTGCGCGCCGTCGTCGTCGAGCAGGTGCGTCGCGCAATCTCGCTGCCGATCTACCGCCCGCAGCAGGATGCGATTCCGCTGACGCCGGTCAACACCGCGGCGACGCTCGAGCAGCTCGGCTACGTCATCGTCGTCTCGAAGCCCTCGCGCGTGCTCAACCTGTACGCGCCGAAGCAGGGCAAGGCGAAGATCGTGCAGCAGTTCAAGATCGCCGTTGGTGCGCCGTCGTTCCCGACGCCGACCGGCCGCTTCACGATCGTGAACATGCAGAAGAACCCCTGGTGGTACCCGCCCGCCTCTGACTGGGCCAAGGACGCCGAGCCGGTGCCGCCGGGCCCGAGCAATCCGCTCGGCACGCGTTGGATGGGCTTCGATCGGCAGGACATCGGCATCCACGGGACGCCGGACTCCGGCTCGCTCGGCGGGTTCGCCTCGCACGGCTGCATCCGCATGTACATCCCGTCGGCCGAGAAGCTCTTCAGCCTCGTCGACGTGGGCACGCCGGTCATCGTCTACTAGCGCCTCGCGTCGGCCGTAGACTTCGGCTCGGTGAAGCGCCTCGTCGCAATCGCAGTGGCCGTCGCGCTGCTGGCCCTCGGTATCGTGCTGGCCCGTGCCATCATGACCTCGTCGGGTGCGCGCGCGTTCCCCAGCGAGGTGGCGTCGGGCGCCCGGCCGCTGGCGCCGGACTTCACGCTGCGGACGCTCGATGGCACGGGCACCGTGTCGCTGGCCGACCTGCGTGGACAGATCGTCGTCATCAACTTCTGGGCCTCCTGGTGTGACCCCTGCAAGGAAGAGGCACCCGTCCTGGAGGATTTCTGGCAGAC
>CAJCBN010000215.1 GCA_903960645.1 uncultured Actinomycetes bacterium
CAGCTCGGCGATGTCTACCCGGAGCTCGTGCAGAACCGCGCCGAGGTCGTCCGCATCCTCGCCGGCGAGGAGGAGCGCTTCCTGCGCACCCTCGACACCGGCACGAACCTGCTTGAGGAGTGCATGGCGCGCGTCCGCGCCGAGGGCGGCACCGCGATCCCGGCCGCTGAGGCGTTCCAGCTGCACGACACCTTCGGCGTCCCCTTTGAGCTGACGCAGGAGCTGGCGGCCGAGGAGGATCTCTCCGTCGACGAGGCCGGCTTCGCCGAGCTGATGGAGGCGCAGCGCCAGCGCGCCCGCAGCGCGGCCGGCAAGGGTGGCGGCGTCGACATGGACAAGGTCGCGACGTTTGCCCGGGAGGCCGGGTTCGTGACGGAGTTCGTCGGCTACGGCGAGCTCGACATCCGCACGCGCATCGGCGCGCTGACCGACCTCGGTGAGGGCCGCCTCGCGGTCAAGCTGCGCGAGTCGCCGTTCTACCCCGAGGGCGGTGGGCAGGTCTCCGACGCTGGTCACATCGAGTCCGATACGGGCCGCGGCGCGATCATCGAGGCGATCCGCTTCGACAAGGACCAGACGCTGATCGTTGTCATGGAGCACGGCGAGCTGATCGATAACCAGGAGGTGCGCGCGATCGTCGACCCGACGCGGCGCCGCCCGACGCAGGCCAACCACACGGGCACGCACGTGTTGCACCGCGCGCTGCAGGAGGTGCTCGGCGATCACGTCCGCCAGAAGGGCTCCTCGGTGCGGCCCGACAAGCTGCGCTTCGACTTCTCGCACGAGACGCCGATGACGCCGGAGGAGCTGGCACGCGTCGAGAACATCGTCAACCGCGTCGTCATCGAGGGGCATCGCGTCTTCACGTTCGAGACCTCGCAGGACGAGGCGCGCGCGCTCGGCGCGATGATGCTGTTCGGCGAGAAGTACGGCGACGTGGTGCGCGTCGTCGAGATCGAGGGCTTCTCTCGCGAGCTCTGCGGCGGCACGCACGTCGCCACGACGGCGGAGATCGGTCCGATCCGGATCACCTCCGAGTCGAGCGTCGGCCAGGGCGTGCGCCGCATCGAGGCCGTCACCAGCGGTGTCGCGATCGATCTCCTGCGCCAGCGCGAGCGCGCGGCCGAGGAGGCCGCCAAGGTACTCAAGGTGGGCACGGATCGCCTGCCCGAGGCGGTGCGCGACCTGCAGGCCAAGGTGCGCGAGCTCGAGAAGCAGCTGAAGGCCGGCGGCGCGTCGGCCGGTGGCGCGGCTGTGGACGACCTGGCCGCGACGGCCGAGCTGCGCGGCGGCGTGAAGCTCGTGGCCGCAGGCGTTGGCGAGATCGCGCCCGAGGCACTGCTCGAGCTGGCCGATCACCTGCGCGGCTCGCTCGGTCCCAGCGTGGTGCTGCTGATCGGCGAGAGCGCCGGCAAGGTCGCGTTGATCTGCGCGGCCACACCCGAGGCCGTGGCTGCGGGCGCTGATGCGGGTGCCGTGCTCAAGGCGGCGGCGCCGCTCGTCGGGGGTGGCGGAGGCGGCAAGCCGAACCTGGCCCGGGCCGGCGGCAAGGACGCGGCGGGTATTCCGGCCGCGCTCGAGGCGGGCCGCGCGGTCCTCGTCGAGCAACTCCCCGTCTGAGTTCGGCACGATTTCGCGTGGTTTCGCGCTTCCCGCGCACGACACCAGCGGCTAGGGTGCGGCCGATGAAGGTCCTGGCCCTCGATTACGGCTCGGCGCGCACCGGTGTGGCCGTCTGCGATCCGTCGGGCACGCTCGCGCGCCCGCTCGAGACGATCGAGCGCATCGGGGGCAAGGAGGGCGCCGCGCGTCTCCTGACGCTGCTCGCCGAGCACGAGGTCGAGCTTCTGCTCGTGGGCCTGCCGCTGATGCCCGACGGCACCCACGGCGACCAGGCCAACGCGACGATGGCGTTCGTCGGTCGGCTGCGGCCGCAGACCGCCGTACCGATCGCGTTCGAGGATGAGCGCTTCACCAGCGCGGTCGCCGCCGTCAAGGGCGGCGAGGCGGGCCTCGATGCGCGCGCCGCCGCCGAGCTGCTGCAGGGCTGGCTGGATCGGCAGGGGGCGGCGTGACACGGCGGCGACTGCTGGGCGTGCTCGTCACGCTGCTGCTCGTAGGCGTGCTCGCGGGCTGCGGTGGGGGCGACGAGGCCCCGCCGGGCGAGCAGGTCACCGTGACCATCCCGGCTGGCGCGACGGCGGCGCAGATCGCGACCATCCTCGAGGAGGCCGGCGTCGTCGGCAGCGCCAACGGGTTCGTGGAGCGCGTGGTCGCCGACGGCGTGGGCGAGGGCTTCCAGCCGGGTACGTACCGCCTCCGCACCAACGAGAAGTACGACCGCATCATCTTTCAACTGACCAACGGCCCCTCGGCGAACGGCACGGGCACGCTGACGATTCCCGAGGGCTTCGCCATCTGGGACATCAAGGAGGCCGTGCGCGAGGTCGGCATCACGCCGCGGCAGTATCAGCGGGCGCTCGACGCCGAACAGCCGCCGGCTGGGTTTCTCGCGGCCGGCGAGACGGCGGCGTCCCTCGAGGGCTTCCTGTTTCCCGCCACCTACGAGGTCGGCACGCCGGCGAACGCGGACCGGCTGGTCGGTGAGCAGCTCGGAGCGTTCGCGGACAACTGGGCCGGCATCGACCTGACCTACGCGCGGTCGCGGAACCTGACCCCGTACGACGTGCTCAAGATCGCCTCGCTGATCGAGCGCGAGGCGCAGGCGCAAGACGATCGCGCCAAGATCGCCTCGGTCATCTACAACCGCCTCCGTACCGGGATGACGCTCGGCATCGACGCCTCGGTCCAGTATGCGAACGGATCGTGGGATGAGTTGTCCGGCAGCGACTTGGAAATCGACTCGCCCTACAACCTGCGCGTTGAGCAGGGCCTCCCGCCGACGCCGATCTGCAACCCGGGTGTGGCCTCGATGGAGGCGGCTGCCAACCCCGCGAAGACGGATTACCTGTACTACTACGCCATCAAGGACGACCCTGAGGGGCGTCATTGGTTCACCGACAACTACGACGCCTTCCTCAAGTACCAGCAGGAGAATCCCTACTCGTGATCAGCGGCACCACCAGACTGCTTGGCGTCATCGGCGACCCGGTCGCACACTCGCGCTCGCCGCGCATGCAGAACGCGGCGCTGCAGCAGATGGGCCTCGACTGGGCCTACGTCCCCCTGCACGTCACGGCCGACCAGCTCGAGTCGGCGCTGCGCGGCCTCAGTGCGCTCGGTTTCGTCGGTGCCAACGTGACCGTCCCGCACAAGGAGGCGGTCGCCCTGCTGGTTGACGAGCTCCGGCCGGTCGCGAAGGCGAGCGGCTCGGTCAACACGATCACCGTCACCGCCGACGGCCGGTTGATCGGCGACTCGACCGACGGTCCCGCGATTGCCGCGGCGATCTCGTCGGAGGTGGGGGAGCGGTACACGGGCACGGTC
>CAJCBN010000216.1 GCA_903960645.1 uncultured Actinomycetes bacterium
CGATGATCGCCCCGAGCACGATCTCGGCGGCGAGCGCCGCGTCGCGCGTGTCGGAGTCTTCGAGCGGCGTGTGCGAGAGGCCGTCGACGCAGGGCACGAAGACCATCGCCGTCGGCACCTTATCGGCCACGCACATCGTGTCGTGGGCCGCACCCGAGGGCATCACCATGAACGGCTCGCCCGTCGCCTCGGCCTCCTGGCGCAGCGCCTCGACGATGCCATCGTCCATCGGCGTGATGGGGAGGGCCTGGCGCTCGACCCACTCGAAGCCGACGCCGCGGGCCTCGGCCCGTTCCTTGGCGTAGAGCACGATGCGATCGCGGAGCTCCTCGTGGCCGCCCGTCACGGAACGCGTATCCAGGGAGACGCGCACGCTGCCCGGCACGACGTTGATCAGACACGGGTGCGTCTCGAGCTCAGCCGTCGTGCCGACCGTGGTCTTGCCAATCTCATTCGCCAGCCGCTCGACCTCGAGGATCGTCTCGGCGGCCGGGATCACGGCATCGACGCGGAAGTCCATCGGCGTGGCGCCCGCATGGTCGGCGCGGCCGGTGAAGTGGAAGTCACCGTGGACGTAGCCCGGAAGCGCGTGCACGACACCGATGCGGTTGTTCGTGTCCTGCAGGACACGACCCTGCTCGATATGGACCTCGATCCAGCCGGTCAGACCGTCGATCTCGCTGATCGATTCGCGCCAGCGCTCGGGCTCGTAGCCCGCGGCCTTGGCCGCGTCCCAGAACGGGGTGCCGTCGGGGGCGACCATCGTGGTCTTCAGCTCCTCCTCGGTGACGCGCTGCAGCATGATCCGCGAGCCGAGCAGCATCTGGCCGAAGCCCGAGCCCTCCTCCTCGAGGAACGAGATCAGGCGCAGCGGAATGTGCTGGCCCGACTCCTGCGCGAGCCGGCAGACCTCGAGCGCGGTGACGACGCCGAGGGTGCCGTCGTACTTGCCGCCGTTGCGGTTGGAGTCGCAGTGCGAGCCAATGCCGAAGGCCGGAGCACCTCTCGGCACGTTCGAGGCAATCAGCGTGCCGACCGGATCGCGCCACACGGTGAAGCCGATCTGCTCGAGCTCACGCGTGAAGTACTGCAGCGTGTTCTCGTAGACATCGGTGTACGCGTAGCGGCGGATTGCCTCGTCGGACTCGGTGAAGTTCGGTCCGCCCAGCGTCTCGATGTCGTTCTCGATGCGCTCGGCCGAGCGGGCCAGATCGATACTCATGCTCTTCGCCATCTTTAGACCTCCACGTCGCCGAAGGCGCCCGTCGCTGCGAGCGCGTTGATCTCTGCATCGTCCATCCCTGCCAGCTCGTGCAGCACCTGGCGCGTGTGCTCACCGCGCTTGGGAGCGGGGTTGAGCTCTTCGGCGGCACCCGGCATGCGCAGTGGCGAGCGGATCTGCCGCACGGTGCCGAGCACCGGGTGCTCGGTCTCGGCGATCAGGTCACGGGCGATGGTCTGCGGATCGGCGGCGGCCTCGGCGATCGAGTAGATCGGTCCGCTCGGCACGTCGGCTGCGGCCAGAACCTTGACCCAGTGGGCCGTGGTCTCGGTCATCAGCGCCTTCTCAAGCTCGGCCGTGCACTGGTCGCGGTTCTCGAGGCGCGCAGCCATCGTGGCGTAGCGCTCGTCCTCGAGCATCCACTCGACGCCGATCGCGTGCACGAGGTTCTCGAAGAACTTCTGCTTCGCGCAGGCGATCACGACCCAGCCGTCAGCAGTCGGGAAGTTGCCGAACGGCACGATCGAGGGGTGCGAGGAGTTCCGCGTGCGGATCGGCTCCCAGCCGCGCGACAGGTGCCAGGTCGAGACGTACATGTCGAGGTTGAACGCCGTCTCGAACAGCGAGACGTCGACGTCGCAGCCCTCGCCGTCGCGCCGGGCGCGCCAGAGCGCGCACATCATCGCCAGCGCCGCCGCGTAGCCCGTCGCCATGTCGACGAGCGACAGGCCGGACTTGGTCGGAGGGCCGTCGGGATCGCCCGTCAGGCTCATCCAGCCGGCCATGCCCTGTGCGATGTAGTCGTAGCCGCCCTCGGCCGCGCGCGGACCCGTCATGCCGAAGCCGGTCAGCGACGTGCAGACGATCGCGGGGTTGAGGTGCTTGAGGTCGTCGTAGAGGATC
>CAJCBN010000217.1 GCA_903960645.1 uncultured Actinomycetes bacterium
GCGCTGCCGCCCGTGGTGATTCTGGCCACCGGTCTCGGCGTGGACACCTGGGGCGTCGACGTCGTGTACCTCGTGCTCGGCGCGTGCTTCGCGCTGACCGCGCTCCTCGCACTCGCCGTCCCGGTCCTGCGGCACCTCGACGCCCCCGTTGCCCGGGAGGCGCTAGACCGCGCGGATTAGGCAGGCAGCGAGTAGCCGCCGTCGATGATCAGCGTCTGGCCGACGATCATTGCAGCGGGAGAGGATGGCGGATGGCGCTTCGCAGCGCGCAGCGACCTCGGCGGATAGCGGTCAGCTCGTGCGCGCGAACGCCGCGACGGCGCCGCTGTGCACCAGCGCCTCGACCGGATCGAGCTCGGGGATCACGCCGTGCGGCTCGAGCGTTGGAGCGACGGTGCGCACGAGGTCGTGCAGCTGCTGCGTGCCCGAGCCGCGTCGATGGCCCCGCGCATCGCACGCCTGCGCCGCGACGATCAGGCTGCAGGCCACGACGCGCTCGCCGATCGCGCACATCTCGGACAGGCGGCGCGCGGCGGTAGGGAGGAGAGTCATCGTGTCCTCGATGCCCTCCTCGATCGACGTCGTCGGCAGCTCGTTCGCGACGGGCGCGGCGAGGAGGCGCAGCTCGCCGACCAGCGACGTCATGCCGTGCGACAGCATCTCGCGCCCGGGCTCGCCGCCGTGCTCGTGCACGCGCAGGCCGCGCGTCAGGCCGTTGAAGGGCAGCTGCAGCTGCTTGATCGTGCGCTCCAGCTGGATCGTCATCGCAGCGGCGAGCGCCTGCCGCAGCGCGTCGATTGCCAGCGCCAGCGGCACCACCGAGAACTGGCCGACGGACTGCACGCGCTCCTCCTCGACGATCACGATCGGATTGCCCTGGAAGGCGTTCAGCTCGACGTCGAGAATCGCGCGGGTGCGGTTGAGCACGTCGCGGAAGGCGGCCTGGATCTGCACCGACGAGCGGAAGCACACCGGATCCTGCAGGTTGCGCGCCTGCGAGCGATCCTCGAGCGCGCTGCCGACCAGCAGGCTCGCCACGCGATCGCGGGTCGTGGCGATCGCGGGGTGGGGGCGGGAGATGGCGATGATCGGGTCGATCGCGCCGAGGTTCGCGCCGAAGCCCTCGAGATCGAGCGCGATCGTCGCATCGAGCGTGTCGGCCAAGCGCATGCAGTCGAGCACCGCCAGCGCAGACGAGGCGGTGCCGAACGAGTTGTGGTCGAACAGGGCTAGCGCCTCCGATGGGCCCAGCTCGAAGTCGCCCAGCAGGTTGATCGAGAGATCGACGAGCGGGCCGATGTCGCCGATGCCGAGTGATCCGAGCATGCGCATCCGCGGTAGCGTGGGACGGTCGAGCGCGGCCAGCAACTCCTCGACGAGCTCGGGACGCACGCCGTTGCGCCCGGACGCCATGTGGTTCGCGACACGCAGGATCGTGGCGCGCACAAGCGGCTCCGGCGCATACGGCCCGGCGACCACGCGGTGGTTGAGGAGCATGACGCGGTTGAAGCGCGTCTCCTCATCGAGCTGCACGGCGTCGAGCTTGCCGGCACCGACGCCCGTGTTGCCGCCGTAGATCCGCTCATCGTGTGCGAGCGCGGCCACCAGCACCGCATTGCCGCGCCGGATGCGCTCGCGCGTGGCGTCGTCGATGCCCGCGCTCGCACCGCGATGCGCGACGGCATCGACCTCCGCGAGCGTCAGCGACGCGCCGGTGACTGCAACGTCCGGCGTCATGCTGGCAGTGAGTAGCCGCCGTCGATGATCAGCGTCTGACCGACGATCATCGTGGACTCGGAGCTGGCCAACCACGCCACCGCGTTGGCGATGTCCTGCGGCTCAACGATGCGGCCGGCGGGCGTGCGATCACCCATCGCC
>CAJCBN010000218.1 GCA_903960645.1 uncultured Actinomycetes bacterium
CCTTTCGTCGCATTGACCGCCGTAAACACCCGAGCTAACCACAGGCACCCGAGCGGGAATGCGACGAAAGGGTCTGACCCCTTAGTCGCATCCAGACCCGAGCGGCACCTCGACACCCAACCACCCACCACCCCCGTCGCACAGGCAACTCGGCAGAACAGCTAGACGCTGTGGCGGAAGGCCTCGACGGCCGTCGCCCGGCCGTCGTCGCCGCACGTGATCAGCACGCCCTCGAGGCGCACATCGCCAGAGGCGGGCTCAAGGCGCTGCGGCTGCTGGAGGGTGAAGCGCCGCAGGGAGATGTCCTTCTTCGCGCCGATCACCGAGTCGTGCGGGCCGGTCATGCCCGCGTCGGTGATGTAGGCGGTGCCGCCGGGCAGGACGCGGACATCGGAGGTCTGAACGTGCGTATGCGTGCCCAGCACGGCCGTCGCGCGGCCGGCCAGGTGCCAGCCCATCGCCACCTTCTCGCTGGTCGCCTCCGCGTGCACGTCCACGACGACGATCGGTGTCTCGCGGTGGGCCGCGTCGATCAGCTGATCGACCACGGAGAACATCGACTGCGCCGGCTCCATCGTGAAGGAGCCGAGCAGGTTGATCACGGCCACCTTGGCCTCGCCTACCTCGATCACCGTCAGGCCGCGCCCCGGCAGCCGGTCGAGCAGGTTGGCCGGTCGTACCACCCGGGTCGCCTCGATCAGGTACGGGCCGATCTCCTTGCGTCGCCAGACGTGGTTGCCGAGCGTCAGGCAGTCCGCCCCGGCCGCCAGCAGGCGCTCGGCCAGCTTCGGCGTGAGTCCGGCCCCGTCCGCGGCGTTCTCGGCGTTGACGATCACGCAGTCGAGATCGAGGTTCGCGCGCAGCGAGCGCAGGTTGCCGTCGATTGCGGCCACCCCAGGCGCGCCGTAGACGTCGGCCAGGAAGAGGATCCTCACGTTGCCGCCACGGCCGTCGCGGGCCGTACCTCGAGGTGGACGCGGTTGCCGCCGTCTTGCGTGTAGTCGGCGAGCAGCGGGTCGAGTGCGCCGGTCACGTCGACGATGCGGCCGAGTCGCGTCCAGGCCTCCGGGCGCGTCGAGACCGGCGAGCCGACCGAGAGTGCGGGGTCGGACTGGATGCCGGTGGCGATCACGACGACGCCAGGGTTGGCGAGCGGCTCGATGGCGATCTGGTCGCCGAACGTCGTGCCGTTGACAATCAGCGGCGTGATCGACAGCACCTTGCCGTCAACGGGGGCGTAGGTGTCGGTCGCGACCGGTGCGCCGATGTCCACGGAGGTCGGATCGCCCTCGATCTGGTAGTCAGGACCGCCGGCGTTCTCACCCTGGAACGACGCGATCAGGCGCGAGATGATGCCCTGATCGATCGGCTGGCCAACGGGGTCGAGTGGCAATGCGTCGGCGCCCATCACGGGATGGAACAGGATGGCCGTGATGCGCGACTGCTGCACCGGCACCAGCAGCACGAGCTGGTCCTGGCGCGCGAGCGTCTGCGGCCGGGGCGCGCCGGCGGGCAGGATGCGCGTGGCCGGGGCCAGCGACGGCAGCAGGCCGCCGCCGTCGAAGCTGATCAGCTGGATGCCCGCGACGGCGAGCACGCCGACGGCCAGCCCGAGCGCGACGATGAGCCGCACCGGACCGACGCGCCGGGATGGCGCGGTCGGCGGCGGGAGGATGATGTCGATGCCCGACCCGGTCAGCTCGACGGTCGCGACGTCGGCCTGCTCGTTGTGCACGGCCATACCCCGAGTGTACCCGCCGCGGACGGCCCGCTAGGGCACCACGACGGTGGTGGCAGCCGTCGTCGCCGGATCGACGGGTGCCGTCTCCTGCCCGGTGGGCGAGGCCTCGGCGGTGGCCACGGGCTCCGTCACCGTGACCGTGCGCGGCGGCGGCATCGTCAGGGTGAGATCGGGGGCGCTGACGGTGGAGACGACGCGATCGGCGAACTGCGAGGCGAATGCGCTCCAGGCGACGGGTCGCTTCGGCGCCGGGAAGCTGACGGGCGGAGTCCCCTCGAGGGCCGCATCCATGAACAGGTGCCAGATGTCCGCCGGCAGCGTCGGGCCGGACACGGCGGCGACTCCCTCAACGCCGTACATCGGCTTCGTCTCGTCCGGATAGCCGATCCAGACGCAGGTCGAGAGCGTCGGCGTGTAGCCGCAGAACCAGGCGTCGGTATGGTCGTCGGTGGTGCCGGTCTTCCCCGCCTCTGGTCGGCCATCCGACATCAGCGCGCCGGTGCCGGTGCCACTGCGCATGTTCTCGCCGAGGATGCGCGTGACCTCAGCGGCCACCCCGTCCTGGATCACGCGGACGCCGGCGGGCTTCGGCGCCAGGAGAATCTCCCCGTCGGCGTCGGTGACCTGCTTGATCGCCGTGGGCCGGTGGTAGACGCCGCCGTTGGCGAGCGTGGCGTACACGGAGGCCATCTCGAGCGGCGAGACGCTGTCCGCGCCCAACGTGAGGGACGGAACGGGCTCCAGCGGCGAGGTGCGCACGCCGAGGCGCTCGGCCATGTCGACGATGTTCGCCGGCCCGACGTCAATGGCGAGCTGCGCGTAGACGGTGTTGTCGGAGGCGAGCGTGGCGTTTTCCAGGGAGACCGGCCCGGCGTACTTGCCCCCCGCCGTCCCGACCTTCCAGACCGGCGAGTTGTCATCCGGCTGCCACGTGAACGGCGCGGACATGTAGGTCGTGGCGCTCGGGTCGATGCCCTGTTCGATCGCCGCTGCGAGGGTGATCGTCTTGAAGGTGGACCCGGGCTGGCGGCGCCCCTGCGAGGCGAGATCGAACTGGTCCTTGCGGAAGTACCGGGTCGACGCCATGGCGACGATCTGCCCGGTCTTCGGTCGGATCGCGACGATCGCGGCATCGGGATCGCCCGGCGTCTTGAGGATCTTGCGCATCGCGTTGCGCGCCTTGCGCTGCAGGATCGGGTCGAGCGTCGTCTCGATCTGCAGGCCACCGGCGCGGACGGCGGCCTTGCCGAAGTCCGGCTTGCGCCCGAGCTCGTCGGCCACGTAGCGCACGAAGAACGACTCGCTGACCTTGCCGTAGACCTTGCCCCGCTTGAGCTTGAGCGGTGTCGCATTGGCCTTGGCCTCCTGCCGCGCGGTGATCACGCCGGTCTCGCGCATTGCCTGCAGCACCTGACTCCGCCGCTTCAGCGCGGCCTCCGGATGCAGGTACGGGTCGTAGGTGCTGGGCAGCTGGGGAAGGCCCGACAGCAACGCGGCCTGCGCCAGCGTCAGCTCCTTCGCCGGCTTCGCGAAGTAGGTCTGCGCAGCGGCCTCGATCCCGTACGCGTTGTTGCCGTAGAAAACGGTGTTGAGGTAGGCGGTCAGGATCTCGTCCTTGGTGAAGCGATCCTCCAGCTGCACGGCGAGCACCGCCTCGCGGACCTTCCGGTCGAGGGTGCGCTGCTTGACGATGTAGATCTGCGAGATCAGCTGCTGGGTGAGCGTGGAGCCGCCCTGCACGACGCGCCCCGCCATGACGTTCTCGACCAGCGCACGGGAGATGCCGAGCGGATCGACGCCGCTGTGCTCGTAGTAGCGGCGATCCTCGATCGCGACCGTTCCCTTCTTCATCCACGGCGAGATCTCGTCGGAGGTGACCGGCTGGCGGTTCTCCTCGTTGGCCAGCACGCCGAGCGAGTTGCCGCGCGCATCGAAGACCGAGCTGTTGGCCCCGATCTCACGGGCCTTGATCGCGTCGAGCGTCGGCAGGCGATCGACGTAGCGCGAGGCGCCGTAGAGGAATGCACCGGCGGCGATCGTGGTCAGGACCGCGAGCACCAGGAGCGTCGTCGAGAAC
>CAJCBN010000219.1 GCA_903960645.1 uncultured Actinomycetes bacterium
ACGGCGATGGTCTTCGTGCCCTGCGTCGACGGCCTCTCGCACACGCCGCTCGAAGACTCCGACACGCGCGACGCGGCGCTCGCCGCCGAGATCGTGCTCGGGGCGATCATCGCGCTGCAGGGCTAGAGGTCGAGCACGAGTCGCTCGCCCTTGGCGCGCGACACGCAGATCATCATCACGTCGTTCGAGGCCTTCTCGTCATCGTCCAGCACCTCGTCGCGGTGGTCGACCTCGCCCGCCAGAACACTGGTCTCACAGGTGCCGCAATTGCCCTCGCGACACGAGTTCAGGACGCGCCGACCGGAGGCCTCGATCGCCTCCATGATCGTCTGGTCGGCGCCGACCTCGAGCTCGCTGCCGTCGTTCAACTCAACGATGAACGCATGATCAGCCATGTGGGCATTGTCCCACAGCAGCCGTAGCGCAGCGGGTATCGTGGCGCCAGGATGGATGCAACGCACAACGCACCACACGGAGCCACCGAGCCCGCGCCCGGCATCACGGCAATCGGTGACGACCCGTGGTCGATCGCCAACCTGACGGATCCGTACCCGCTGTTCACGCGGATGCGCGATGCGGGGCCGGCCGTCTGGCTCGAGCAGTACGGCGTGCACGCTTTCACGCGCTTCGACTCGATGCGCGAATTGCTCGTCGACCACGAGACCTTCATCTCGAGTGCCGGGGTGGGCCCCACCAACCTGCACAGCACGCCGAACTGGCGCCCCCAGGGCATCCTCGAGTCGGATCCCCCGCGCCATACGCCGATGCGCACGGCCATGACGTCGGTGATCGCACCGCGCAAGATGCGGCAGCTGCGCCCGGGCTTCGACGCGTACGCCACCGAGCTGACCGACGCCGTGCTCGGCGATGACGCAATCGATCTCGTCCACGACATCGCCGAGGAGTTCACCCTGCGCGTCTTCGGCGACGCGGTCGGCATCGGGCGCGAGGGACGCCGCGAGAACCTGCTCAGCCACGGCGCGATGAACTTCTCGTACTTCGGCCCCGACAATGACCTGCACCGCCAGCACGTGGCGGCCGGGGCTGGCACGCCCGAGTGGGTGCTGGCCAACTGCGAGCGCAGCGTGCTCACGCCCGATGGCATGGGCGCGCAGATGTGGGAGCTTGCCGACGCCGGCCTGATCCCGCCCGAGCAGGCGACGCTGCTGATCCGCGCGATGCTCTCGGCCGGGCTCGACACCACGGTCTTCGCGATCACCAACACGCTGCTCCTGCTCGCGCAGCATCCCGAGCAGTGGGCGAAGGTGCACGCCGACCCGTCGCTGATGAAGTTCGCGATTGATGAGGCGCTGCGCTACGAGCCGCCCTTCACCTGCTTCTTCCGCACCACGAGCCGCGATGCCGTACTCGACGGCGTGCAGCTGCCCGCCGGCTCCAAGCTGGTCGTCTTCCTCGGTGCCGCCAACCGTGATCCGCGCCGCTGGGGTGACACTGCTGACCAGTTCGACATCGATCGGGACACGGGCGGCCAGCTCGCGTTTGGCATGGGCATTCACCAGTGCGTCGGCCAGCCGATCTCGCGCCAGGAATCCCAGGCGCTGCTCGAGGAGCTGGCTCGCCGCGTCGAGTCGATCGAGCTGACGGCCGAGCCAACGCTCTACCTGCACAACACGCTGCGCTCATGGTCGAGCGTGCCGGCGCGGCTCACCGCCGCCTAGGCCTCAGGCTGCCGGACGTACCAACCAGTCATCGACCCACGTGGCGATGTCGCTGAGACACGCGTCGGAGACAACGCCGGAGTAGCGGTGCAGTCGAGAACGGCTGATGGCACGAGGCTGCTCTGTCATGGCGAACGTCGGCCGTTTCAGGCCGGTTTCACCCTCGAGCTCTACGTGGTTGGGCCATGCGCGATCCACGCTCGTCGACGGTACGACTGAGACCAACTGATCCGCGAGCGCCAGATGGTCCACCGTCGAGATCACGACCACCGGTCGGCGCCCAGACTGCTCGCGCCCCACGCCATCACCGAGATCGGCCCAGACGACCGCACCGGGCATGAGCGGGATCACCATTCCTCCAGGCCATCACCGGACGTCACATCCCAAAGCTTCGTCTCTTCGCGGTACGCGGCCATCACCTCGGGCGAGGCCGACTTCATCGCCGCCGCTGCTCGCGCCATGCGGTCACGGCGCTCGTAGTCCTTCATCAACCGGGTGAGAAACTCGTTGACCGTTAGGTTCTGCGCCTGTGCGGCCGTCCGGATGCGCTCGCGCAGCGCGCGCTCTACCTTGATCGTCGTGTCGAGAGCCATAGCCAGAAGCATACTCTCGGTACCGATTACTGTCATGGCTTCAGCATGGCGCAATGCGTTCGCCGGTCTACGCACGAACGTCGAGCGGACATGCGCGAGCTCGTCACGCTGGCCTCGGAGCTCCTCAACAGCACGTTCACGCGGGCTCTAACGCGTGCCGCAGGCGCAACGCAACGCGACCTGGTGCGCGCATAGCCTGCACAGGACGGAGAAACGGTTTGCAGCAGTGCGTTGGCGGCAGACACCAATGCAAGCGGATCAGCGACTCGTGCGAGACTGCGGTCATGAGCAAGCTGAACATCGAGACCTGGGAGGAGCGCTTCGCCGGCGACGAGTACATCTTCGGCACAGCGCCGAACGCGTTCGTGACGCGCGAGGCCGGGCGCCTCAAGCCCGGCGCCGACGTGCTCTGCGTCGCCGACGGCGAGGGCCGCAACAGCACGTGGCTGGCCGAGCAGGGCCACCGCGTCCACGCGGTTGAGGCGACGACCAATGCGATCGCCAAGGCAAAGGCATTGGCCGCCGAGCGCGGCGTCGAGGTACACCACGAGCAGGTCGATCTCGAGGCGTGGGATTGGCCGGTCGCCGCGTATGACGCCGTGGTCGCGATCTTCATCCAGTTCACCGACCCAATTGGCCGCGCGCGGATGTTTGCCCAGATGGCCACCGCCTTGCGCCCCGGCGGTGTCCTGCTCCTTGAGGGCTACGGCCCCGGCCAGCTCGCGTACGGCACGGGTGGCCCGAAGTCGCTCGACCACCTGTACACGCTTGATGAGCTGCGCACCGCGTTCCCTACGCTGCGCGTCGAACTACTCGAGGAGTACGACCGCGAGCTCGACGAGGGCCCCCGCCATCGCGGCATGTCCGCGCTGGTCGACCTCGTTGCCATAGCGTCCTAGGTGTTCTGCCTGCGAGACGGGTTCGGTGATAGCGCTCCTGTCTGGATGCGACGAAGGGGTCAGACCCTTTCGTCGCATTGACCGCCGTACACACACGAGCTAACCACAGGCACCCGAGCGGTAATGCGACGAAAGG
>CAJCBN010000220.1 GCA_903960645.1 uncultured Actinomycetes bacterium
ATAGCTCTGCGCAGAGGCGGCGCGCGCAATCGGCCGGCGGCTCGAAGGCGAGCAGCGCGGGCTCGACCGTGGCAAGCGTCGCGATGACGTCCTTCTCCCACAGGCCGATGAGGCCGACGCGCGCTTTGGTCGCCTCAGCATCACCCGCTTCGCTCCAGCCGGCATGGTTGCGCCGACAACCTACGGTGGCTCGTCATACGCGGCGAACGGGTCGAAGGTCTCCCAACTATTCGCCCTCGGGGCTCGTTCGATCACGATCTTCAAGGCATCGGCAGGCACCGGAGTCGGTGCTGCCGTCATGGTCGGCGACACCGGTGACGTATTGGAGCAAAAGACGGCAGCGCTGCTTCCGCAGTATCGCTTCAACGCGGATTGGGCGACCAACGGCGGTCCTAACGGCGGTTCTTCGACGAGATTCGATGTCCGCAGCGACAACAAGGGTCCTGAGCCCGAGGGGCTCGCGATTGGTCAGGCGTTCGGCAAGACCCTCGCTTTCGTCGGTCTTGAGCGCGTCGGTGGCGTCATGGTGTTCGACGTTTCGGCGCCTGCCACCCCCGTGTACCTCGACTATCTGAACACGTCCAACTACAGCGGGAATTACGTCAACGACAAGGCTACGGCAGGAGCCGGAGATGTGTCCCCCGAGGGTCTGCAGTTCGTCCGCGCGTCGGATAGCCCGACGGGAAAGCCGGCGCTGTTCGTTGCCAATGAGCTGAGTGGCACAACGGCGATTCTCAACATCAACGGCACGGCAATCAAGCCGGGCGCCCCGACGGGCGTCAGCGCCAAGGCCGATGGTCGCTCGGCGGTCGTCTCCTGGACGGCGCCGAAGGAGGATGGCGGCGGGGCGATCACCGGCTACGTCGTGACGGCGAAGCCCGGCGGCTACACCTGCACGGCGGACGCCACGACGTCGTGCCGTGTGCCGGCCCTGGCTGCCAACCGCAAGTACACGTTCACCGTCAAGACCCGTAACATCGCGGGCGACAGCGGTGCCTCCGACGCGTCGGCGGAGATCACCACCGGCTCGTTCAAGCCGACCTCGCCGGGCTCGATCAAGCTGCGCGCCGGCTCGTCGTCGCTCCGCGTCTCGTGGCTGCGCTCGTCCGACAACGGCGGCGTCAAGATCGAGAGGTACGTGGCAACCGCGAAGCCGGGCGGCAAGACGTGCACGTCAACCGGCCGCTCGTGCGTCATCGAGGGTCTCGCCTCCGGTACGCGCTACGGCGTGCGCGTGGTCGCGATCAACGCGGTCGGTACCTCGACCGCCGTCGGTGCCGACCGGGTGCTCGTCGGGTTCGTGCAGGGTGCGAAGGCAATTGCCCAGGAGTCGCCGCTCGCGCTGCGCTGGCTCGTGCGGACACATTCTCCGGGCAAGGTGGTCGGACGCGTCGCCGACGGCGGCTGCTCGATCGCCGACGGGCGTATCGTGGCGACCGGCGCGGTGGGCACGACCTGCTCGGTCAAGGTGACCGTCGGGCGCGCCGCGGGGTTCTCGTCGATGACCCGCACGCTCACGCTCGAGATCAGCGAGCCGCGGGACTACAAGGACATCTTTGCCCGTAGCCGCCAGCGCTGACGGATCATCACGTACCAGCGGTAGGCAGCTCGCCTGCCGCTGGTACGGTTGGTCCATGGGAGTCAGGCGTGCAGCGCTACTCACGGCAGCCGTCTTGGCCATCGCGGCGCCAACCGCCGCAGCGGCTCCGACGTTGTCGTGGACGCTCGTCGCGACACATCCCCACGATGCTGACGCCTTCACCCAGGGGCTTGTCGCCCACGGGCCGGTGCTGCTCGAGAGCACGGGGCTGTTCGGGGAATCGACCGTCCGGCGCGTAGTTCCGGCGACGGGTGCGGTGCTCGTCCAGCAGGCGCTTGCCCCCGAGCTGTTCGCGGAGGGTCTGACGGTCTTCAAGGGCTCGGCGCTGCAGCTCACGTGGATGAACGGGCGCGTGCTCTCGTACTCTCCGACGACTCTCGTCCGCACCTCCTCGCGACGCTACCCCTTCGTGGGCTGGGGGCTGACGACGAACGGTCGACAGCTGATCGTGAGCGACGGGACGAGCACGGTGCGCTGGCTCGATCCGCAGACGCTTCGCGTTGAGCGCTCGGTCACAGTCCGCGATGGCCGCCGCGCGATCGACCAGCTCAACGAGCTCGAACTGATCGACGGCGTGCTGTGGGCCAACGTCTGGCCCAGCGATCGGATCGCGCTGATCGACCCGGCTGACGGGCACGTACGGGCTTGGCTCGACATGGCGCGCCTGCGCACGCAGCTGAGCGCACCCGGCGAGGTGCTCAACGGGATCGCGCGCTATCCCGGCACGGCGCACATCGCGGTGACGGGCAAGTGGTGGCCCGAGCTGTTCCAGATCCGGCTGGCCGGCCGGGTTCCCGCCTAGACCAGTTCGAAGCGGATCGGCAGCGCGCCGACCTGCAGCGTGCTGGCCCCGAGGGCGTGGAGCTTCTCCTTGCCCTCGACGATCGTCAGGAAGTGGTTGCCGGCGAGCGGCCCCGCCTTCGAGGCGAAGCTGCACGGCCCGTAGGGGAACAGCAGCTCGCACTCGGAGATGCCACCGGGGTACCAGAGGATCTCACCGGGGGACGGATGGGCCGTGGCGTCCTCGAACGGCACGCCGAGGTCGAAGTCGCCGAGCGGGATCCAGCACGACTCGCCGCTCCAGCGCACGTGGATCATCTTGTTCTCGTACGGCAGCAGCGAGAGGAAGGCCGCGCACGTCTGCGGCGCCTTCTGGGGCTCCAGGCGCGCCAAAAACTCCACGTCGCCGCTTGTAATGCGGATCATCTGCTCGGCCATGGTCTCTCCTCCGGATCGGTCGTAGGCATCATGCCGGATCTACGGCGTGATGCGGGTGACACCGGGGATGCGGTCGAAGCCGCGGTCGAACGAGACGATCTGCGTGGGGCCGCTCTGCAGTGCCTGCGCGGCGAGGAGCGCATCGGGGAGCCCGACCCCTCGTTGCCGGTGGATGTCGAGGGCGGCGCTGAGAAGATCGAGATCGCCGGTAATCGCCGGGAGCCGGAGCACTGCCTCCAACCGCTTCACGATCATCTCGCGTGTGAGGCCGTAGGTGGAGCGCAGCACATGCGCGATCTCGATGAAGATCACCGGCGTCAGGATCAGAGTCTCTGACCGACGGAGGAGCGCTGAGGCGGCGCGTGCCTGTTCCGGGGCATCGCCGACGAGGTGGCGCAGAAGAACGTTCGTATCGACATACGCGATCACTCCCAGCCCTCGACGCCACGGGTGCGGTCGTTTTCCACGGCGCGTTCGCGGATCTCCTCGATCGACAAGCCGCGCAACTCGGGCGGAACCTCGACCGGCGGCAACTCCTCGATCGGCTGGATCCGGTGCACGGTGACCTCATCTCCGCAGATAGAGAAGAAGAGCGTGTCTCCCTCCGTCGCACCCAGGCGCTCGCGAACTGCCTTCGGGACGGTGATCTGGCCCTTGCTGGTGATGCGGGCGAGGAGTCCAACGGATCTCTTCTTGGCCATATTCCTTACGCTACCAGATTTGTAAGGAATCACTTCCGCGGTGATGTCCATGCCCCGCAGTCTCTGCGACCATGCCCGTACCGATGACGCGTAGTCCCGACCCAGACCCGCACGGGCTCTCGCCGCAGACGCGCGAGGCGCTCGTCGCGCTGCCGCAGAACAACGTCTTCCGCGCGCTCGCGCATGCCGACGCCGCGTTCCCGCCGCTGATGGAGCTGACCGCCAGCCTCTGGAACGACGCGGTGCTCGACCAGCGCCAGCGCGAGCTCGCCATCCTGCGCACCGCGCGCCTCGTCGACTCCGCCTACGAGTGGATGCACCACGTCGAGGTGGCCCGCATGGTTGGCATCACGGAGGCGGAACTTAACGCGATCGACGTCGGACGGCTCGAGCTGGCACCGTTCCCCGAGCCCGATCGTCTCCTGCTTGAGGCCGTTCCGCAGATCCTCGCGCACCGCCGCTCCGACGACCGTGCGTTCGCCGCGCTGCGGGCGGCCTTCAGCCTGCGCGAGCTCGTGTAGCTGCACCTGATCGTCGGCCTCTACGCAACGATCGCGGGCGTCGTCGCCGACTTCGACGTCGAGCTCGAGCCCCGCTCGGGCGCCTTCGAGCTACAGCACGACGACCGCGGTCCGCGGCTCGGCAGCTAGCTGTTGTGCCTAGTTTCCTGTGAGACG
>CAJCBN010000221.1 GCA_903960645.1 uncultured Actinomycetes bacterium
CCGATCGAGGGCGTCCAGTTCCACCCCGAGAGCGTCCTCACGCCGCAGGGCTTTCGCATCCTCGCGAATCTGGCCCGCCAGGCCGGCCACGTGATCGACGACGCGCAGGTCGACGCGCTCATCGACGATGCCACGCGCCTGATCTGACGGCTCCGGATCCAGAGCTGCCGTTGTCGTGCAGATCTGGATCCGGATCCAAATTTGCCGCTTTTGTGCAGATCTGGATCCGGATCCAGATTTGCCGTCGTCGCGCAGACCGGTCGGCTCAGGCCTTGGCGATCGCGAGAAGCGTCAGTAGCTCGTAGACGACGTTGGCCGCCATCAGCGCGGTGTGCTGGCCCGGGCTGTCGTACTGCGGGGCCACCTCGACGACGTCGGCGCCGACCAGGTTGACGCCGCGCAGCGCACGCACCAGATCGAGCGCCTGCTCGCCGGTCGGGCCGCCGATCTCCGGCGTGCCCGTGCCCGGGCAGAGGCCCGGATCGACGAAGTCGATGTCGAACGAGAGGAACAGCGGTGCGTCGCCGACGCGGTCGCGGATGTGCTCGCCGAAGTGCTCCGGCGTCCAGCTGCGCAGGTCGAGCCACGGCACGAGCTCGATGCCGAGCTCGGCGGCGACCTCGTAGTCCTCCGGGCCGTACAGCGAGCCGCGCTGGCCGCCCTGGAAGGACCGCGCAGGATCGATCAGCCCCTCCTCGATCGCGCGCTTGGCGAAGGTGCCGTGGTTGTACGGCTTGCCGTTGTACGAATCCCAGAGGTCGTGGTGCGCATCGACCTGCACGTACGCCACGGGGCCATGCTGCTTCGCAACGGCGCGCAGCTCGGCCAACGCCACCGAGTGGTCGCCGCCGAGCCCGATCGGCACGGCGCCCTGCGCGATGATCCCCGCGGCGTAGGCCTCGATGCGCGTCAGCGTCTCCTCGATGTAGCCCGGTACCGTCGGCGCATCGCCGGCATCGACGCACGACAGGTGACCGAACACCATCTGCCGCTGCGCCGGGTTGTACGGGCGCAGGAGCGCCGAGGCCGAGCGGATCGCCTCGGGGCCAAAGCGCGCGCCGGAGCGGAATGAGGTGCCGCCGTCCCACGGCATGCCGAAGATCGCGGCATCCGCGCCGTCGATCTCGGGCAGATGCGGCAGGCGGGCGAAGGTGCGGATCCCGGTGAAGCGGGGCGCGGCGAGGGCGTCGGTCGGCTCATGCATACGCGTGACTCTACGCGGTCGAACGTCAGCCGTCCCACCGTATGATCCGACCGACGCGCCATCCGCCGTCCGACGGCGAAGGACTCTCTGCATGCACGCTCCCGCCCCCACCCGCTGATGACCCGCGCGCTCCGCCTCATCCTGTTCGGCGCAGTCCTCTCCATGCTTGCGGTCGGCGGCGTTTCGATCTGGGCGCTCCAGGCCCAGAGCAGCGACTTCGCGTTCGTCCCGCGGGCCGCGCAGCCAACGCTCGGCGCCGTCAAGCTGGAAGGCGAGCAGCTGCCGCCGAAGGACGCAGGCCGCGTGTTCTTCACCACCATCGGCGTCCGCCACGCCTCAGTCTGGGAGACCTGGTTCGGCGTCAGCGGCGGTGGCGAGGTCGTGCCGGAGCATGCCGTGCGCCCCGACGGCGAGTCAGACCAGGAGCGCACGCGTCTCGACGACGAGGCGATGGACTCCTCGCAGGACGCCGCCACCGTCGTCGGCCTCCGCGCACTCGGCTACCCCGTCGAGGTCGAAGCCGTCGGCGTGCAGATCGCCGGCATGGCTGCGTCGGCGCCGATCGCCAAGGACGGCGCCGAGCTCGGTGACCTGATCCTCGAGGCGGCGCAGCGGCCAGTCACGACAATCGAATCCCTGCGCACGATCATCGCCGACGTCGGCGCGGACCGACCAGTCGCGCTCGACGTGCATCGCGACGGCGACGTGCAGACCATCGACACCGCGACGATCGCCGGTGCCGATGACCGCGCGATCCTCGGGATCACCCCCGGTCAGGCCAATCGGATCAACGCGCCGCGGCAGGTGACGTACACCATCGAGGGCGTCGGCGGGCCGTCGGCCGGCCTCGCCTTTGCGCTGCAGATCTACAGCGCCGGCAAGGACTACGCCAACCTAAAGGGCCTGCGTGTTGCGGCGACGGGGTCGATCTCCATGGCCGGCACGGTCCGCCCGATCGGCGGCGTCGCCGAGAAGGCGATCGGGGCGCGCCGGGCGGGTGCGGACATCTTCCTCGTGCCGACGGCGAACGCCGCGGCAGCCCAGGCTGCCAACGTCCAGGGCCTGAAGATCATCCCCGTGGAGAATTTCACGCAGGCGCTGCGCGCGATCGCGGAGACCCCGCGCCCCTAGCCCGGGAAATGCCGCATTTTCCGGGGAAAACGACCCCGCGCGGCTTGCCC
>CAJCBN010000222.1 GCA_903960645.1 uncultured Actinomycetes bacterium
CGGCGCCGCGTCCCCCTACGCGTCGATCAGCACCTGATCGACCATGACGGCCGCGACCGTCCGGTTCGTCGCCGGATCGATCAGGACCATGCTGCCCATCGCGCGGTTCTCGGCGTACGGCTCCAGCACCAGGGGCTGTGCTGCGTGAAGGGTGATGATGCCAAGGTCGTTGGCCTCGAGGACGTCGGCGGGCACGTGCTCCATCGTGTCCAGCTCCAGACGCTCCTGCAGCTCGTCGACGATGACCGGGACCGTGCGGGCTCCCTGCCGGGCCTCCAACCGCGCGGGCACGCGCAGCGGCTGCTCGTCGAGCCAGGCCACCGTGGCGCGCAGGCGCGTCGCAACCTGCGGCGGAGTCGCGGCGAGCGCGATCACGTCGCCGCGCGAGACGTCGATGTCGGTCTCGAGATGCAGCGTCACGCTCAGCGGCGCGGACGCCGCCTCGCGCTCGTCGCCGAGCACGTCGATGCGGGCGATCCGGCTGGTGGCACCCGAGGGCAGTGCGACGATCTCGTCGCCCACCGTCACCACGCCGCTGTCGATGCGGCCGGCGAGGCCGCGGATGTCGTGCTCGCCGTCGTCGTGGCGGACGACCCACTGGACCGGCATGCGGAAGGCCGTTTCGGCCACCGGCGGATCGAGATCGTGAAGCACCTCGAGCACCGTCGGCCCCTCGTACCACGGGGTCTCGGGCGAGCGCTCCGTCAGGTTCACGCCGTTGAGCGCGGACAGCGGGATCGGCGTGATGCGCGGGCCGTCGATCGCGGCGGACGACGCCGTCAGCTCCTCGGCGATCTCGTGGAAGCGCGCCTCGTCGTAATCGACGAGGTCGATCTTGTTGACGCAGGCGATGACGTCGCGGACGCCGAGCATGCCGCAGATCGCGAGGTGGCGACGGGTCTGCGCCGTGGTGCCATTCTTGGCGTCGACGAGCAGGATCGCGGCGTCGGCGCCAGCAGCGGCCGTCACCATGTTGCGCGTGTACTGCACGTGGCCCGGGGCGTCGCCGAGCAGGATGCGCCGGCCGTTCGCGTCGAAGGAGCGATAGGCGACGTCGATCGTGATGCCCTGCTCGCGCTCGGCACGCAGACCGTCGGTGAGCAGCGCGAGGTCAATGCCCTTGCGGCCGCGCTTGCGGCTCGCCTCGGCCACCGCCTCGATCTGATCGCTGGTGAGATGGCCGGTGTCGTGCAAGAGACGGCCGATCAACGTGGACTTGCCGTCATCGACGGAGCCGACGGCGACCACGTGGAGCATGGGAGTGTCAATGGCCATCAGAAGTACCCGTTCCGCTTGCGGTCTTCCATCGCGGCCTCGGAGGTCTTGTCGTCGGCGCGCGAGGCGCCGCGCTCGGAGACGTCGGAGTCGCGGGTCTCCTGGAGCACCTCGGCGACCGTGGACGCCGTGGAGCGGATCGAGCCGGTGCAGGACATGTCGCCGACCGTGCGGAAGCGCACCGTCTCGGTGAAGACCGTCTCGTGCGGGTAGCGCTCGACCTCCTCGACCGCGGCGAGCAGCATGCCGTCACGCTCGAACACCTCGCGCTCGTGCGCGAAGTAGATCGATGGCAGCGCGAGGCCCTCGCGCTCGATGTAGGCCCAGATGTCGATCTCGGTCCAGTTCGACAGGGGGAACACCCGGAAGTGCTCACCGGCCCGCAACTTCGTGTTGTAGATCGTCCACGGCTCGGGGCGCTGGTTGCGCGGATCCCACTGACCGAAGGCGTCGCGGTGGGAGAAGAAGCGCTCCTTGGCGCGGCTGCGCTCCTCATCGCGGCGGGCGCCACCGAAGCAGGCGTCGAAGCGGTGCTCCGCGATCGCGTCGAGCAACGTCGTCGTCTGCAAGCGGTTGCGGCTCGAGCGCGGGCCCACCTCGTCCTGGACGCGGCCCTGGTCGATCGAATCCTGCACCGACGCAACGATCAGTCGCTCGTCGAGCTCCGCCACGTAGCGGTCGCGGTACGCGATCACCTCGGCGAAGTTATGACCCGTATCGACGTGCATCAGCGGAAACGGCAGGCCGGCCGGCGCGAAGGCCTTGACGGCCAGATGGGCGAGGACGATCGAGTCCTTGCCGCCGCTGAACAAGAGGACGGGGCGCTCGCACTCAGCGGCACACTCGCGGATGACGTGGACGGCCTCAGCCTCGAGGACGTCGAGGGTACCGAGCTCGGTGAGGGTGGTCATGCGGGCAGCTCCGGATGGGTGTGGCGGACACGGCGGTACATCACGGCGACGCCGACGGCGACCACGACGAACCATACGACGAGGGCGGCGGGCGGCAGCGGCAGCCCGGCCTTGACGGCGAGTGAGCCGGCAGCGGCGAGCAGGACGCCGGCGAGGGCGCAGCGCAGCGCCAGTGCGGGCAGGCGGACCGAGACGCGTGTGCCGATCAGGACACCGGGAATCGAACCGAGCAGCAGGAGCCCGGCGAGGGCGAAGTCGACGTTGCCGAGGATGATGTTGCCGATCGACGCCGCCCACAGGAGCAGCGCGGCGTGGAAGACGTCGGTGCCGACCACGCGGTGCGGTGCGAGCTGGAACACGGCGATCAGGAGGAGCGCCAGCACGGCGCCGCTGCCGGCCGAGGTCAGGCCGAGGACGAAGCCGACCAACGCGCCGGAGATGATCGCGGCGATCAGCTGGTGCGCCGGCGCCCGCTCAGGGCGCTGCGGCGGCGGGAACAGCGTCTGCCAGAGCATCGCGATGCCGCAGATGGCAATGGCGATCGCGACGATGACGATCAGCGGCGTGTCGATCGCGAAGCCGATCCGTCCCTGGATGTAGTCGAGCAGGAAGACGGCGCCGATCGCGGCGGGAATGCTGCCGAGCGCGAGCTGCAGCGAGAGGCGCAGATCCACGGTGCTGCGGCGGAAGTGGCTGGCGCCGCCGAACGTCTTCGTCACGGCCGCGTAGAACAGGTCGGTGCCGATGGCGCTAATCGGCGGCACACCGGCGACGACCACCAGCAGCGGCGTCATGATCGACCCGCCGCCGACGCCGGTCGCACCGACCAGCAGGCCGACGCCGAGACCGAACATGATCATCATCAGCTCGTGGTTCACCCGAGCGGACCGCCCGCCGGGTGAAGGCCGCACTCAGTCTTCTCCGAGTTGGACCAGCGGCCCTCGCGGCCGGCCCCGGGCTTGGTGCAGTGGGTGCAGCCGATCGAGGCGTAGCCCTGCTCGTGCAGCGGGTTGACCAGCAGCTCGCGCTCGCGGATGCAGGCCCAGACGTCGTCCTCGGTCCAGTCGGCGAGCGGGCTGAACTTCCAGATGCCGCGTACCTCGTCGTACTCGACCTTCGGCGTATTCGCCCGCGTCGGCGCCTGATCACGGCGAATGCCGGTGATCCACGCATCGAGCTGGCCGAGGGCGCGCCCAAGCGGCTCCACCTTGCGGAGCCCGCAGCAGGCGTTGGGGTCGCGCTCCCAGAGCGCGTCGCCGTGCTCGGCGGCCTGCTGCTCGAGGGTGGGGCCGCGGAAGGCCTCGATCTCGATGCCGTAGCGCTCCTCAACCGCGCGCCAGGTGGCGTAGGTCTCGGGGAACAGCACGCCGGTGTCGAGGGCGAAGACGCGGGCATCGGGACGCGCCGTGAGGACGAGCTCAAGCAGCACCGCCTCTTCCTGCTGGAACGAGCAGGCCAGCGCGATCTGCGGATGGAACGCCTCGAGGGCGGCGGCGATCAGCTCCGCAGCGGTGAGGGACTCGGCCTCAGCGGGCGAGAAGGGAAGCGGACTGGAAGGGGTCACGGTGGTCTCTCTGGTACTGGAAGCGGTCTGCTCCGTCCAAGTTCTAAAAGAATACCTTATGTCCTGCAAAAGTATTACTGATAATAGTTCGTTATGCGCGGACGCTAGCGGCATTCGCATCGCGATTCGCTGCGGGGCGCGCCGACGCGCCCCGATATGGTGTGGCGGTGAGCGATTTCCCCCATTACTCGCCGCTTTCCCTGCGCCTGTCCGACGAGCCCGACCCGGCTTGGAAGGTGCATACGATCGCCGTCAACCGCAAGGCCGCCGGCGAGGACGTGATCGTTCTGTCGATCGGCGAGCCCGACTCGCCGCCGCCGCCCGCCGTGCTGGCCGAGATCGAGGCGTCGATCGCTCGCGGTCGCACGCGCTACTCCAATGCGCGCGGCGAGGACAACGTGATCGAGGCGATCTGCCGCTACACGTCGAAGCAGGCGGGCCGCACGATCGAACCCGACATGGTCAACTTCTTCCCCGGTGCGCAGACCGCGCTGTTCGGAATGCTGATGACGATCGTCGGCCCCGGCGACGGGCTGATCGTGCCCGAGCCGTTCTACGCGCCGTACACACAGGTGCTCGGCGCGACCGGCGTTGAGGTCGGCCACATCGCCCTCAAGCCGGAGCACGACTTCCACCCGTCGATTGATGAGCTGCGCGCTGCGATCACGCCGCGCACCCGCGCGATGGTGATCACCAACCCGCATAACCCGACCGGCGCGGTGCTCACGCGCGACGAGCTGATGGCGATCGCCGAGCTCTGCCGTGAGCACGACATGTGGCTCGTGGCCGACGAGGTCTACAACGAGTTCATCTACACCGGCGAGTTCACCAGCATTCTCGCCCTCGAGGGCTACGAGGATCGCACGATCGCGCTCGGCACGCTCTCGAAGTCGTACGCCATGACCGGCTTCCGCCACGGCTGGGCCGTCGGCCCCGCGGCCGTCGGCGCCCGTGCCGCCGTGCTGCTCGAGGCGATGCTATTCGGCTGCGTCCAGTTCATCCAGGACGCCGGCGCGGTCGCGCTGTCCGACGGCGGCGCGTTCCCCCGCGCCGAGCGCGCGAAGTACCTGCGCCGCCTCGATCTGATCATGGCCGAGCTCGAAGGTGCCGCCACGATTTCACCGCGCCGCCCCGAGGCCGGTATGTTCGTGATGATCGATATCCGCCCGACCGGTCTCGACGCCGAGACCTTCGCACTGCGTCTGCTCGACGAAGAGAAGGTGGCCGTGCTGCCCACGCACACGTTCGGGCCGTCCGGTGCTGGGCACGTGCGCATCTCGCTCGGCATGGATGACGACACGCTGGTCGAAGCCGCGCGTCGTATTCGCCGCTTCGCCGACGCGCTCTAGCGCCGGCCAAACGAGGGCTTCAGGATGGGCTGCCCCTGGAGGCGGCTGGCGCAAGTTGCACCGACGCCATGGCCCGCTTTGGCGTCGGCTTCGGCGGGCGTCGTGCGCGTCAGGACGCTGCCCCCGCGGCGATCGCGACCAGCAGGACGAGTGCCCCAAGATCCGGACGAGCAGATGCCGGTCGGAGGCATACCCACAGCCCGTCCGCCATACTGGTTCTAGTGAACGAGCAGGAGCCACTGGATCTCGGCAACTGGCTGGCCGATATGTACGGCACGCGCTCGCTGCAGCGACTCGACGAGTTCCGCGAGCTGCTGACGATCAGCCGCGGCACCGGGCCGGTACGCGTATTGCCCGTCGCCGCGGTCGATCTCGGCCCGCTCACGCTCACCGCTCGCAGCGGCCGCACGGTCACGTTCGACGAGCACCTCGCGACGTCGTGCACCGAGGGGATCATCGTGCTCAAGGACGGCGCGGTCGTCTACGAGCACTACCTCAACGGCCTGCAGCCCGACACGCGGCATCTGCTCGCCAGCGTCACGAAGTCGGTCACCGCGACCCTGCTTGGAATCGAGTTCGGGCGGAGAACGCTCACCCGTGACGCACTGGTCGCCGACGTCGCTCCCGAGTTCGCCGGCACCAGCGTGGCCGACGCCACGGTCGGCCAGCTCGTCGACATGACGGTGGGCACCGGCTTCGAGGAGGCACACGACCGGCTCGCCGATTCCGACGAGGAGCCCGACGTCGTGCGCTTCATGCGCCAGAGCGGTTCGCTTCCCCTCGACGGCGCCGCACCGATCGGCACCCTGGGCAGCTTCCGCGAGTTCGACCAAGCCTATCCGCACGGCGAGCACTTCGAGTACCGCACGCCCCTGACGTGCGTGCTCGGCCGCGTGCTCGAGGTGGCGACGGGCAGGCCGTACGTCGAGCTCGTGTCGGAGCGTCTCTGGTCGCGCATCGGGGCCGAGCACGACGCTGCGATCACCGTCGATACGGCCGGGTTCCCCTTCACAGGCGGCGGCATGACGGCGACCCTGCGCGACGTCGCGCGTTATGGCCTCAGCCACCTCGAAAACGGCGCTGTCGACGGCACGCAGATCATCCCCGTCGATTGGATCGCCTCCACGCGCGACGGCTCGGATGCCACCCGGCGCGCCTTCGCCGCGAGCCCGACGCTCGCCGATGAGGATCGGGCCGCGTGGTCGGAGTACCGCAACGCCTTCTGGGTCGTCGAGCCCGGCAAGATCTACGAGGCGCTCGGTCTGTTCGGCCAGGTCTGCCGGATCAACACG
>CAJCBN010000223.1 GCA_903960645.1 uncultured Actinomycetes bacterium
CGGCCGAGCATGCGCACGTGCGCCTTGGAGGCAGCGACGTCGTAGGGCAGCAGCCGACGATCCACGTCGAGCGACTGCGTCAACGCGAGGACGTCGGGATGGAGCCCGCCCTCGAGCCTCCCGCTCCAGAGCGGTCCGCCTGCCTCGGTGCCGGCCATGCGCTGCCTAGTCGTCGTGCTTGAGGAAGCTCGGCACGTCGATCGCATCGTCGTCAACGTCGAACGTGAGCGGCGCCGGGATCTCGAACTCGCGGGTCGAGAAGGCGCTGACGCCCGGGGAGCGCGGGGCGCTCTCGCTGCGGTCCTCGCTGAGCGGACGGCGCGGCATGGGTGCGGGCTTCCGGTCGAACCCGGTCGCCACCACGGTCACGCGGATGTGGTCGCCCATCGACTCGTCGATCACGCTGCCGAAGATGATGTTCGCGTTCTGGTCGGCGGCGTTGGCCACGACCTCGGCGGCGTCGTTCACCTCGAACAGTCCGAGATCCGGACCGCCAGTGATGTTCAGCAGGATGCCGGTCGCACCTTCGACGCTCGACTCGAGCAGCGGCGAGGAGATCGCGGCGCGCGCGGCCTCTCCGGCTCGGCGATCGCCGGCTGCCTGGCCGATGCCCATCAGTGCCGTACCGGAGTCGCGCATGATCGTGCGGATGTCGGCGAAGTCGAGGTTGATCAGGCCCGGGATGGTGATGAGATCGGTGATGCCCTGGACGCCCTGACGCAGGACGTCATCGGCCATCTGGAAGGCATCGACGATCGACGTGCGCCGCTCGACGAGATTGAGCAGACGGTCGTTCGGGATCACGACAATGGTGTCGACGTGCTCGGCCAGCTCCTCGACGCCGCGGTCGGCCTGCTCGGAGCGGCGACGCCCCTCGAAGCCAAACGGGCGCGTGACGATGCCGACGGTGAGCGCGCCGAGCTCGCGGGCAACCTCGGCGATAACCGGTGCGGCACCGGTGCCGGTGCCGCCGCCTTCGCCGGCGGTGACGAAGACCATGTCGGCGCCGCGCAGGGCCTCCTTGATCTCCTCCTTGCTCTCCACGGCGGCCTCACGGCCAACGTCGGGATTCGCGCCGGCACCGAGGCCGCGCGTGATCTTCGAGCCGAGCTGGATCTTGATGTCGGCGTCCGTCATGAGGAGCGCCTGTGCGTCGGTGTTCGCAGCGATGAACTCCACGCCGCGCAGACCGGCGTCAACCATGCGATTGACGGCGTTCGTGCCACCGCCACCGACGCCGACCACCTTGATCACCGCCAGATATGCCCCGCCGTCGCGCATCGCCATGATTTCCTCCGACCCTTTATCTCTACTTGAGGTGAAGATCTGTTCCCTGAACTGAAAAAGGCCCACCGCCGAGAGCGGGAGCCACGCCGGAGTGTACCCGAATTCGCCGGGCACAACAACCGTGATACCTCAGGGTGCCGCTGATGGTCACGACGGTTCCCCTCGGTGCGACGGTGAGACTAGCCGAAGAGCGTCCGAATACTCTCGGCGGGAGAGGCGCCGCTAGACCAGTTCCCACCGGTGTCACCGTCCGCCCCGGTCGGCAGCGCGGGCGCCACCGGGGGCGGCGCGTCGACGGTCAGCGGATCGCCGGCTGACTGCCGCAGCACCGGAGCACCGGGCACGCTGACGTCGATGTAGTCGGCGCCGGCGCCAGCACGGCGCAGGACCGATCGCGCCACCCGCAGCTTCGCGGCCAGGTCCTCATCGTCGCCGAGGCGAATGTCGAGACCCTGTGCCGTCCGGCCAGTCAGCCCGTCGGCGGTGAAGCCGATCGCCGTGAAGCGAAGCCCCCGGCGCGGTGCTGCAGCGACGCGCAGCTCCTGCAGGACGGCGGCGGACTGCACGCTCCCACCGACCGCGGGCAAATCTCCGGGTGCGGCGGCGATCAGCGGCAGACCGAGCGTGCCGGGCGTGACCGGGCCAAGTACCCGACCCGATGCGGCCAGAACGACGCGTTCGCTGCCGTTCGGGGCGATCGCCACGGCGCGCTCGGGCACGATCGTGACGCGCACCGTCTGTGGGAACGCCCGATCGACGCTGGCGCTTCGTACCTGTGGCAGCGTCGCCAGCGCAGCGGCCAGTGCGGCGGGATCGGTCTGAAGCAGGCTCGTCCCACCCACGGACGCCTGGACGGCGTCACGGACCCGCGCCTCCGCGCCGCCTGCTCCCTGTACCTCGATGCGCTCAACGTCGAAGGCACCGCTCGCGGCAATCAGCCGAAAGCCGAGCAGCCCGAGACCGGCACAGACCACCACTGCGAGGAGCACCAGCGGGACGAGTGCGAGCCGCGACAATTCGGGCACACGCCCGCGCATCCCACCGAGAACCGCCTCCATGCGGCTGGATTCGCCTCGCATGGCTGCTCTCCTCCGCTCTAGGAGACGAACGACACGTAGACGATGCCGGCGACGACGCCGAGAAACGCGACGCCCGCGAGTAGGAAGCCGCGGAAGATCTCACTCGGGGCCCGCGGCTCCTCGCGCGGCACGCTATTCCAGCGCCAGCCGATGATCGGAATCAGCGCGACCAGGAAGCAGCCGACGGCAGCGAGCAGGAGTAGCGAGTCGATGCCGCCCGCCGCGCCCACGCCGAGGTCGATCAGGCGAATGCCACCGTACGCAAACAGCACGGGCCAGAACCACAACACGGCGGCCATCGGCCAATCGCGTGGCGCAGTGACGAGATAGAGGAAGGCCGCCGGCACGAGCAGGATCACGGATTTCCACACCGCATCCGGCGTGCTGGGACACTGCGCCATCGAGCGCAGTGCGCCGTAGCTCAGGCAGTAGCCGAGCACCCCGGTGGTGCCGTGAATAGTGATCGCGGTCGTCGCCATGCAGGCGCCCACGAGGGCCACGAGGAAGAGGGCGAAGGCAATGCGCATCGAGATCGGGACGCTCCAACCCAAATCGTGCCAGCAGCAGCGGTCGCCGCTGAAGAACCTCCACTCCTGCCGACGCGTTCCTCAGCCAGCGCAGGCCCCTGTGGCAGCTCAGTCGCGGGTGGCCGCAAAGGCGGCCCAACCGCCGTGCGCGGTGATGTCCGTGACGCCCTCCAGCGTGGCGAGCCAAGCGGGATCGGCAAGCATCCCGATCGCCGTGGACCCATCGTCCAAGGCAATCTCGCCGACGACGAGACCGGGCGGCTCGGCGGCGACCTTCGCGTCCCAGATCGCTTGCGGGATGCGGTAGACCTCACAGGGGAAGGCCGCGCCCGCCTGTGCGTCCTCGATCAGCAGCGGATAGCTGCCGTCGGGCGTGACCATCCGATAGCTGGCTGCCGTGGACCCGCAGCGCAGGAGCTCACACCCAGCGATGCGATGGTGGTTGGGCAGACCACGCAGGGTGGTGCCGTAGATCACGCTCTCCACATGGTCGTCCATGCCGGGCACCGTAGCGTGCCGGCAGCGCGATCCGCGACCGAGAGCGGGCGATGGGTCTCGAACCCACGACCTACAGCTTGGGAAGCTGTCGCTCTACCAACTGAGCTACGCCCGCGTCGCTGCCGAGGATAGCAGCGTGCCAACCGCTCCCCCGCCCCCGGAAACGCAGAACGGGAGGTCCCGCTCCGGGCGTCGAGCCCCGGACCGGAACCTCCCGTCGCGAAGGAGCGGCCTAGTAGCGGTAGCGCTCGGCCTTGTAGGGTCCTTCGACCGGGACGCCGATGTAGGCGGCCTGGTCGTCACGAAGCTCGGTGAGCGTGCCACCGAGGGCGGCGATGTGCAACCGGGCGACCTTCTCGTCGAGGTGCTTCGGCAGGACGTGCACGCCGAGCGGGTAGGCCTCGGTGTTGCCGAACAGCTCCATCTGGGCGATGACCTGGTTGGTGAACGACGCGCTCATCACGAAGCTCGGGTGGCCCGTGGCGTTGCCGAGGTTCAGCAGGCGGCCCTCCGAGAGGATGATGATCGCCTTGCCGTCGGGGAAGACCCACTGGTCGACCTGCGGCTTGACGTTGATGCGCTCGATGCCCGGGTACTCGGCGAGCCCGGCCATGTCGATCTCGTTGTCGAAGTGGCCGATGTTGCCGACGACGGCGTTGTGCTTCATCTTGGCCATGTGCTCGACCGTGACGATGTCGCGGTTGCCGGTCGCGGTGATCACGAGATCGGCCGTCTCGATGACGTCGTCGAGGCGCACAACCTCGTAGCCCTCCATCAGAGCCTGAAGGGCGCAGATCGGATCGATCTCCGCGATCGCGACACGGGCGCCCTGGACGCGCAGGGACTCTGCGGAGCCCTTGCCGACGTCGCCGTAGCCGCAGACGATCGCGGACTTGCCAGCCAGCATCAGGTCGATACCGCGGTTGATGCCGTCGACGAGCGAGTGGCGGCAGCCGTAGAGGTTGTCGAACTTGCTCTTGGTGACCGAGTCGTTCACGTTGATGGCCGGGAACAGCAGGCTGCCGTCCTCGAACATCTGGCCGAGGCGCAGGACGCCCGTCGTGGTCTCCTCGGTGACGCCCTTGATGCCCTCGCTGATCGTCGTCCACTTGGACGGCTCGTTGGCGACGGACTCCTGCAGGAGGGCCAGGAAGACCTGGAACTCCTCGGACTCGGCACCCGCGGGATCCGGCACGGCGCCGGCCAGCTCGAACTCGCGACCCTTGTGGACGAGCATGGTGGCGTCGCCACCGTCGTCGAGGATCATGTTCGGGCCCGCCTCGGGCCACGTCAGCGCGCGATCGGTGCACCACCAGTACTCGGTCAGCGTCTCGCCCTTCCAGGCGAAGCAGGGCACGCCGCGGGGCTCATCGACGGTGCCGTGCGGCCCGACGACGACAGCAGCAGCGGCCTGATCCTGCGTCGAGAAGATGTTGCAGCTGGCCCAGCGGACCTCGGCGCCGAGGGCGACCAGCGTCTCAATCAGCACAGCCGTCTGAATCGTCATGTGCAGGGAGCCGGTGATGCGCGCGCCGGCCAGCGGCTGGCTGGCGCCGTACTCCTCACGCAACGACATCAGGCCGGGCATCTCGCCCTCGGCGATGGCGATCTCCTTGCGCCCCCATTCGGCGAGCGAGAGATCGGCGACCTTGAAGTCGGCGGCGGTGAGGACGGGCGTGGCGGTGCTGCTCATGGACGCTCCTTGCGACGTGTGTACGGGGCTGAAGGCACGTTTGCGCCTTAACAACTTTTGTGCTGCAGATTATACATCGCAGGATTCCCCGCCCCGGCCGATACCCCTGCCTCAGAGCACGAGCACGAGGTGCTCAAGGGCCACATCGTGCCCGTCCACGTGCGCGCCAAACGGGTCGACCTCGCGCCGGACGAAGCCCAGCCGCCCGTACAGGCTCCACGAGGGATCCTCGTTCTCGACGACCTCGAGGTAGACGGCGCGCACCTCGCGCTCGCGCGCCCAATCGAGCGCCGTCGACACCAGCTGACGGCCGACGCCGCGGCCGCGGTGCGCGGGATCGAGCCAGACGCCCCAGAGCGTGGCGCGATGCCGGCGCCGCTGCCCGATCTCACGGGCGATGCCGGCCATGCCGACCGGCCGCCCCTGATCGAGCGCGACCATGATCAACTGGTCGCCCTCCCCCGTGCTCGCCGCCGCCCGCGCCGCCCAGACGTCGCTGGGGTCGCTCGCCACCTCGTC
>CAJCBN010000224.1 GCA_903960645.1 uncultured Actinomycetes bacterium
CAGCTTCGCCGACGGCGCGTACCACGCGGGGCTCATCCTCTCCGCCCTCCTCGCGCTGGCGGCCATCCCGTTCGCCACGGCGGCGCGACGGGCCACGCAGCCGACGCCCTAGGCGGGTGCCAGCACCCGCCGCCGGAGCGAGACGATCAGGTAGATGCCGGCGAGCAGGACGACCGCGCCGAACACCCAGCTGTTGAGTCGCAGGCCGAGGATGACGTGGGCGGGATCGACGCGCAGCGTCTCGATCCAGATCCGCCCGAGGCCGTAGAGCACGAGGTAGGCGGCGAAGATCGTCCCCGGGCGCACGCGGTTCCACAGGCGCGGGATGATGACCGCCATCAGCACGGCGAAGACACCCAGGTTCCAGAGCGACTCGTAGAGGAAGGTCGGCACGAACGTCGTCATGTCGATGTACTCCGCGGGCCGGAAGGCCGGATCGATGACGACGGCCCAGGGCAGCGTCGAGGGGCCGCCGAACAGCTCCTGGTTGAAGTAGTTGCCCCAGCGTCCCAGCGCCTGCGCGAGGATCAGCCCGGGTGCGACGCAGTCGGCCACGCCGCCGAACGGGAGGCCGCAGCGACGGGCGGCGATGTAGACGCCGACCGCACCGCCGGCGATCACGCCGGGCAGGCCGAGGCCGCCCTGCTGGATCTGGATGATCCGCAACGGGTCGTCGGCGAACAGGTGCCAGTCCGTGATCACGTGGTAGAGGCGCGCGCCGATGATGCCGGCGGGCACGGCCCACAGCGCGACGGTGTACGCGTCCTCCGGGTCCCAGCCGCGACGCCGGAACTCGCGGCGCACGATCCAGAGGGCGAGCGCGATGCCGACGGCGATCAGGAAGCCGTACCAGCGCAGCCCGAACGAGCCGAACTGGAAGACGAACGGGCCGGGCGAGGCGGGGATCGAGGCGAGCAGCACGGAGGCAGGGTACCTCACCCCCGGATTGGCGTTGGCTTGGGGACACGACGCCCGCGCGGCTGTGGCGTCCCCTGACCCGGAACCCCAGCGGCTAGCCTGCTGCTCGATGGCCAAGGACCGCTACAGCGCTGCCGATATCCGTGTGCTCGAGGGCCTCGAGCCCGTGCGCGTGCGGCCCGGCATGTACATCGGCGGCACCAACAGCCGTGCGCTGCACCACCTGATCTGGGAGGTCGTCGACAACGCCGTCGACGAGGCGCTGGCCGGGCGCTGCTCGACGATCCGCACCGTGATGGACGAGAACGAGGTCATCACGATCTCCGACGACGGCCGCGGCATCCCCGTCGACATCCACCCCGAGCAGGGCGTCTCAGCGCTCGAGCTGGTCTTCACCAAGCTGCACGCCGGCGGCAAGTTCGGCGACGGTGGCTACAAGGTCTCGGGCGGCCTGCACGGCGTCGGCGCGAGCGTCACCAACGCGCTGTCCGAATGGCTCGAGGTCGAGGTCCGCCGCGACAAGCACCTGTGGAGCCAGCGCTACCAGCGCGGCATCCCCGACGGCCCGGTGCAGGAGGTGCGGCCGCTCACGAAGGGCGAGGGCACCGGCACGACCGTCCGCTTCTCGCCCGACCGCACGATCTTCGACAAGAACGCGCACCTCTCCCCGATCACGGTGCAGCAGCGCCTGCGCGAGAAGTCGTTCCTGGTCCGCAACCTCACCTTCCAGCTGCGCACGCCCGACGGCACCGAGCACGAGTACCGCAGCACCGAGGGCCTCGCCGATTACGTCCACGAGCTCAACGAGAGCCGCGAGATCGCGCATCCCGGCATCGTCTCCCTGTCCGGTGAGTCCGGCGGCATCCCGATCGAGATCGCGCTGCAGTGGACGATGTCCGCCGACGACCGCGTCTTCAGCTTCTGCAACGTCGTCAACACGGTCGACGGCGGCGCGCACGTCTCCGGTCTGCGCCGTGCCCTCACGCGCGTGCTCAACCAGGCCGCCTACGACGCGGGCCGGCTGAAGAAGGACAAGGGCGAGTCGCTCGACGCCAAGGACGTCGCCGATGGCCTCACCGGCGCGGTGTCCGTGATGCTCGAGAACCCCCAGTTCGAGGGCCAGACCAAGGGCCGGCTGAACAACCAGGAGGCCCAGACCGCGGTCGCCGCCTTCACCGGGCAGGCGCTGTCCGAGTGGCTCGCCGACAAGGCGCACGCCGACGACGCCAAGAAGATCCTCGACCGCGTGATCCTGGCGCGTGACGTGCGCCTCGCCAAGGCCAAGATCTCGAAGAAGCTCCGCAACGCGGCGACGTCGATCATGAGCGACTCGAACCTGCCGGGCAAGCTCGCCGACACGATCGACAACCCGGCGATCCCGAACTCCGACCGCGAGATCTTCATCGTCGAGGGCGACTCGGCCGGCGGCAGCGCCAAGCAGGCGCGCGACAACGCGACGCAGGCGATCCTGCCGATCCGCGGCAAGATCCTCAACGTGCTCGGCGCCAAGAACGGCAAGGCGTTCGACAACACCGAGGTCGACTCAATCCTGGTCGCGCTCGGCGGCCGCAAGGACGTCATCGGCGCGACGCTGGTGGCCACCCTCGAGGAGGAGCACCTGCGCTACGGCAAGGTCGTCATCACGGCCGACGCCGACGCCGACGGCGCGCACATCGCGAACCTCCTGATCACGCTCTTCCACGAGCTCTTCCCCGACCTGCTGGCCGGCGGCCGCATCTTCCTGGCCCGCCCACCGCTGTTCCGTATCGCGCTCAAGGACGGCGCGATGTACGTGCACACCGAGGAGGAGCTGAAGGAGGCGCTGAAGGCCACGAAGCGCACCGGCGACCACGTCACGCGCTTCAAGGGCCTCGGCGAGATGAACCCCGACCAGCTGCGCGAGACGGTGTTCGACCCCGCCACGCGGCGCCTCCTGCAGATCTCGATCGAGGATGCCGCCGAGGCCGCCAAGACCGTCGATCTGGTGATGGGCTCCAACCCCGCCCCGCGCCGTGCATGGCTTGAGGAGACCGCGGGCGACGCCGAGGTGCTGGTGTGAGCGACCTGCCGGAGGACGAGCAGCTCGGCTTCGACATCGAGGTCGACGAGGAGAGCACGGCCGAGCACGCGCACGCCCCCGCCACCGAGGAGCCCGAGGCGGTGACTGCCGAGGCGAGCGTCGATGCCGAGGGCGACGAGTCGGACGGCGACGAGGACGATGAGGACGCCGACGGCGACGCCTCCGGCGATGACGATGACGACGACGGCGGCAGCCGAATCGCACGGCTCGACTGGGACGGCGACTCCGTCGACGCCTCCGACGCGCTGCTCGATCGTGCCTACGCCTACGGCATGTACGTCAACCTCGGCCGCGCCCTCCCCGACGTGCGCGACGGGCTCAAGCCCGTGCAGCGCCGCATCGTCCACGCGATGGACGAGCTCGGCGGCCGCGCGGGGCGCCCGTACCAGAAGTCCGCGCTGACGGTCGGCCACGTGATCGGCAACTACCACCCGCACGGCGACTCCGCGGTCTACGACGCGATGGTGCGCATGGCGCAGGGCTTCGTGCTCAACGTGCCGCTCGTCGACGGCCAGGGCAACTGGGGCAGCGTCGGCCCGAAGGAGTACTCCGATCCGCCGGCCGCCTACCGCTACACGGAGGCCCGCCTCTCCCCCGCCGCGACCGCCTGGCTGGCCGACCTGCGCCCGGAGATCGTGCCGGAGTACAAGCCGAACTTCACGGAGAAGAAGCAGGAGCCGTGGGTCCTGCCCGTCACCTTCCCGAACCTGCTCGTCAACGGCTCGCGTGGCATCGGCTGGTCAATGGCCTGTGAGATCCCGCCGCATAACCTCGCGGAGGCCTGCGCCGCCGCGATCATGCTGGCCGAGAACCCCGACACGACGCTCGACGACATCCTCACCGTCATGCCCGGGCCGGACTTCCCGACCGGCGGCATCCTCGTCGACCCCTCCGCACTGCCGCAGGCCTACGCCAAGGGCCAGGGCACCGTGCGCCTGCAGGCGCGCTTCCACACCGAGCCGCTGCCCGGCGGCGTGCAGGCGATCGTCGTCACCGAGCTGCCCTACGGCGTCTCGCCCGACCAGATCGTGGCCGAGGTCGTCAAGGCGGCCCGCGCCGAGAAGATCCGCGACGTCACCGAGATGCCGCGCAACCTCACCGACCGCCACGGCACCCGCGTCCAGATCCGCTGCAAGCGCGGCGGCAGCCTCGACCGGCTGATCTCCGACCTCTTCCGCACCACCAGCCTGCGCGTGACCGTCGGCATCAACATGACCGTCCTCGTCGAAGGCACGCCGCGCCAGATCGGCCTGCGCGAGGCGCTCGATCGCTTCGTCGACTTCCGCTTCACGATCGTCACGCGCCGCCTCGAGTTCGAGCGCGACGAGCTGCTGCGCGAGCTCCACCGCCTGATCGCCCTCTTGGCCGCCCTCGACGCGATCGACGCGGTCATCAAGATCGTGCGCGGCTCCGACGACGACGAGGACGCCAAGCGCAAGCTGATCGCCAAGCTGACGGTCGTGCCGCACGGCTCCGACGTCGCGGTGCCGATCGACGACGAGCAGGCGCAGTGGATCATCGACATGCCGATCAAGCGCCTCGCGCGCCTGAACCGCCTCAAGCTCGAAGAGGAGCGCACCCAGAAGGGCGACCGCGTCGACGAGATCGGGCGCATCCTCGACTCGCACGCGGCCCTCAAGAAGATCGTGGTCGGCGAGCTGAAGGCGGCCATGGCGCTGTCGGGCCCGCGCCGCACCGTGCTCGGCGGCGAGGCCTCCGGCGTCACGATCGAGTCCGGCTCTGGCAAGAGCGCCACCAGCGTCGACGTCGTCGCGCGGCCCAAGACCGAGGTCTGGCTGGGCGCCTCACGCAACGGCCTGTTTGCCGCCCTGTCGCGCGCCTCGATGCCGACTGCCTTCCCGATCGACATCCAGCCCGGCGACCGCCCGCTGCCGATCCTGCACACGGATTCCGAGAGCGAGATCCTCTGCTTCACCGCCGACGGGCAGATCGCGCGCCTGCGCATCAACGAGCTGCCGCTGTCGTCGCGCACCGTGCGCGGCGCCAAGGCGCTCCAGCTCGCCCGCAACCAGGAGCTGGTCGCGCTCGCCCGCGCCGACGCCGAGTTCGTCCTGCTGGTCACCGAGGGCGGCGAGATCAAGCGCTGCACCCCCGACTCGTTGTCGGGCTCGCACGGCACCCCCACCCCGGCCTGCGGCCTGCCCGACGGTGACCGTCTCGTCGCGGCCGTGGCCCACGTCGAGGGCGCCGAGATCCTGATCGCGACCGCAGGCGGCAAGGTGCTGCGCACGGCGATGAAGCCGATCCGCCCGGTCAAGAGCGCCTCGGCCGGCGGCGTCCTCGGCATGAAGCTCGCGCCCGGCGATCGCGTCATCGGCGCCTGCGCCGTCACCCCCGGCGACCTCTACGTGGCGCACGAGAGCGGCTTCGGCAAGCGCGTCGCCCTCGACGACATTCCCGCCAAGGGCCGTGGCGGCGGCGGCGTGGCCCTGGCCGCGCCCGACAAGCCGTCGAAGGAGCCGGCCGGCCTCGTCAGCGCGATCACCTGCGCCGAGACCGCCCCAGTCGCGACGCTCTTGTCCGGCCAGATCCTCCCGGTCCCCGAGACGGAGGCCGTCAACCGCGCCGCCGTCTCGCGCCCGCTCGTCGACACGATGGTCGGCGACGAAGTCGTCGCCCTGTCCTAGCTGTTCTGCCTGGCTTCCTGTGGGACCGGAGTGATTGGCGGTTCGGCGTCGAGGTGCCGCTCGGGTCTGGATGCGACGAAGGGGTCAGACGGGCAGCCAGAGCGCGTCGTGGCCGACAGCCACGCGCCGCGCCTTGCCGTTCGCGGCGAGCGAGATGAGGTCCCACTCGGTGGCGGCGAGATCGGGGTCATCGTTGCGCTCGCACTTGAGCAGCGCGACCTCGAAGGTGGTCAGCCCTCGCGGGAAGGCGGGCAGCGTCTCCTCCGGGCCGGCCGGGCCGCGCTGCGGCAGCGACGGCTCGAGGTTCGCGACGCAGACGTCGTAGGCGGCCAGCGGCTGCCAGCCGGCGGCAACAAGCATCTCGCCGTCGCGGCTGAAGGTGAGGCTCGGCGCGGTGTAGCGCTCGTCGCCGTCTGTCGTGGCCGTCTTACCCTGCGCCGTGGCGGGCGGCAGGATCGTGCGCGACTCGCGCTTGTCGGCGAGGTAGGCCTCCTCCACCGCAGGATCATCGAGACCGGCCATGACGGCGTCGACGTCGATGCCGGTCACGCTGCGGACGATCGGCTCGAGCACCTCGAGCGAGTCGTGCGGGCGCGGATCGGTGAACCACGAGAAGCGCATCGCGCGCATGACGGCGTCGGCGGCCTCGTGGCCCTGGCGGCGTGCGCTGACAATCAGCCGGCAGGCGAGGCCGGTGGCGGCCGGGCGCTCGCGAGGTGCCGTCCCGAACGGCATGCCGAAGCGGTCACGGAACTCGATGTGCCACTGCGTCATCTTCTCGCCGGTGTAGCCCGCGTCGATGTAGCGCTGCGGATCCTCGGCGAGCCCGATCAGGCACGTGCGCCAGTTCAGGCCATCGCCATAGCGCCACTCGAGCGTGCGGACGAAGGGCTCGGCGGAGTAGGCCCACGGGCAGCCCGGGTCGGTGTAGTGGACGACGTCGATGCTCATGCCGCCAGCGTAGCGGTGTGCTGGGCGTCGACGTTGATGCGACGAAGGGGTCAGACCCTTTCGTCGCAAGAATTGCAGCAGCACTAACGCTGCGAGCATCGTCTCTGGCAGGCATGCGACGAAAGGGTCTGACCCCTTCGTCGCATCGTGCTCACCGACGACGTTCAGGCGGACACCGCATCCGCACGGCGGTCATGGCCACCCCGACATACTGTCGCCCATGACCGCCCGCGTCTCCGACCGCCGCATCGCCGCGCTCGCGCTGCCGGCGCTCGGCTCGTTGGCGGCCGAGCCGCTCTACCTGCTGGTCGACACGGCCGTGATCGGGCACCTCGGCAAGGAGTCGCTGGCCGGGCTCGCCGTCGGAGCCGCGCTGCTCGGCAACGCCATCTGGCTGATGAACTTCCTCGCCTACGGCACCACCAGCCGCTCGTCGCGGCTCTACGGCGCGGGACGGCGCCAAGAGGCGGTCGAGCGCGGCGTGCAGGCAACCTGGCTCGGTGCGATCTTGGGCATCCTGCTCCTGATCGTGCTGCAGGTGCTCGCCGAGCCGCTGACGACGCTGATCGCCGGTGACCATCCCGAGACCCAGGCCGCCGCCGTCGGCTGGCTCCGGATCGCGCTGTTCGGCGTGCCGTTCGTGACGATCGTGCTGGCCGGACAGGGCTGGCTGCGCGGCGTGCAGGAGCTGCGCAAGCCACTCGTCTATCTGATCGGGGCGAACATCGTCAGCGCAGCGCTCGCCCCGCTGCTCGTCTACGGCTTCGACCTCGGACTCAACGGCTCCGCCTACGCCAACGTCGTCGGCCAGATCATCGCCGCGGCGCTGTTCCTGCAGGCCCTGCTGCGCGAGCGCGTCTCGCTACGCCCGTATCGCCAGGGCATGGTCGAGCAGCTCGGCGCCGCGCGCGACCTCGGCATCCGCACGATTGCTCTGGAGGCGACGTTCCTCAGCGCCACTGCCGTCGCCTCGCGGCTCGGGCCGGAGCAGGTGGCCGCGCACCTGATCGCGATCCAGCTCTGGTACTTCCTCGCACTCACCCTCGACGCCTTCGCCATCGCGGCACAGGCGCTCATCGGCGAGCTGCTCGGCGCCGGCAAGATCGAGGCCGCCAAGGCCACGGCGCGGCGGCTCTGTCAGCTCGGTGCGATGGTCGGTGCGGTCTTCGGAGTGATCATCCTCGCCGGCTGGCGCGTGATCCCTCGCCTCTTCACCGACGATGCCGACGTCGTGGCCGCCACCGGCGTGGCCTGGGGCTGGCTCGGCGGCATGCAGCCGTTCGCCGGCGTCGTCTTCGCGATCGACGGCATCCTCGTCGGTGCGGGCGACACCGCCTTTATGCGGAACTTCACCCTCGTGGCCGTCCTCGGCGGCTACCTTCCCTGCATGCTCGGGACGATCTACCTCGGCTGGGGCCTGACCGGCCTCTGGGTCGGCATCACGCTGTTCATCCTGATCCGCTTCGGACTGGGCGGCGCCCGCACCCTGCGCGGCGGCTGGGCGATCGGCGGCGCCACGACATGACCCCGTCGTTCGGGGCAGCGTTGCGCGTGTGGCTGCGGCTCGGCTGCCTGTCGTTCGGCGGACCGGTTGCCCAAATCGACCTGATGCACCGCGAGGTCGTCGAGCGCCGCCAGTGGGTCGACGAACGCTCGTTCCTCCACGCACTGCGGCTCTGCACCGCCCTGCCCGGACCCGAGGCGCAGCAGCTCGCGTGCTACCTCGGCTACCGCCTGCACGGCGTGCGCGGCGCGATCGCCAGCGGTGGGCTGTTCATCCTGCCGAGCCTGCTCCTGATCATCGCGCTGTCGTGGATGTACATGACGCTCGGTGAGACGAGCATCGTGACGGGGATCGTGCGCGCCCTCGGCGGCGCCGTGATCGCGCTCGTGGTGGCCGCGGGGCTCCGCATGGGGCGCAAGGTCGTGCGCACCCGCTGGACGCTCGGCATTGGCGTGCTCGCAGCCGCCGCCATGCTCCTGGGCACGCCCTTTCCGATCCTCGTCGTGGTCGGCGGGCTGGCCGGCATTCTGATCGGCCGCGCCCGCCCCGCCGCGCTGGTGCCGCTCGAGGATCAGGAGGATCCGGGCGAGCCGCCCCACGCGGTCGACCGCCGCGTCCTGATCCGCCGCGCCGCCATCGGCGCCGCGCTCTGGCTCGGAGCGATCGGCGCGCTGCTCGCGGTCGGCGGCGTGGTCGCCGAGCTGACGGGCTTCTTCACGATCGTCGCGCTCGTGACGTTCGGCGGCGCGTACGCGGTGCTGCCCTTCGTCGCCGCGGCCGCTGTCGGGCGCTTCGGGTGGCTCACGCCCGAGCAGATGATCGCCGGCCTCGCGCTCGGCGAGACGACACCCGGGCCGCTGATCATGGTCAACTCGTTCGTCGGCTTCGTCGCGGGCTGGACGACCCTCGGCGGCGCAACCGGCGGTATCGTCGGGGCGTTGGTGGCCACCTTCGCCACCTTTGCGCCCTCGTTCCTGCTGATCACCGTCGGCGCGCCGCTGGTCGACCACGTCCCGCGCCGCGGCCCCGTCGCCGACGCCCTGGCCGCGCTGCAGGGCGTCGTGGCGGGCGCGATCGCCGTCCTCGTGGTCTACCTGGCCGACCACGCGCTGCTGCAGAACGGTGGCGTCGACCTGCTGGCGGCAGCCATCGCGATCGTCGTGTTCGCGCTGCATCGGCGGGGCGTTCCGGTACCGGTGCTGATCGTCGGCACAGCGCTGATCGGCGCGGTCGCGGGCCTGATCGGGCCCGGCTTCGGTCTCCTCGCCTGACCGCGACCCCGTGGCATGATGCCGGGATGACGAGCACCGATCCCCTCAACGCCCGCCGTCCGCTTCCGGGCGTCGACGGCGTCGACTACTTCGCCCTGGCCGCCTGCGACGAGGCCGGCATCGACACCGCGCAGCTGCCGTACACCGTGCGCGTGCTGCTCGAGATGCAGCTGCGCCACTCGACCGGACCGCACGTGTCCGAGGCCGACATCCGCGCGCTCGCCGCGTGGCCCGCGCCCGCGCCCGAAGGCACGTCCGTGCCGTTCATCCCGTCGCGCGTGATCCTGCAGGACTTCACCGGCATCCCGACCATCGCCGACCTCGCCGCGATGCGCGATGCGCACGCGAAGCTCGGCGGCAACCCCGATGCCATCGACCCGCTCGTGCCCGTCGACCTCGTGATCGACCACTCGGTGCAGGTCGACACCTTCGGCACCAAGTACGCCTTCGAGAAGAACGTTGAGCGCGAGTACGAGCGCAACGGCGAGCGCTACCGCTTCTTCCGCTGGGGGCAGGGCGCCTTCGGCCGGCTGCGCGTCGTGCCGCCGGGCATGGGCATCGTCCACCAGGTCAACGTCGAGCACCTCGCGAGCGTCGTCGACGTACGCGAGGTCGACGGCGGCCAGGTCGCACTGCCCGACACGCTCGTCGGCACCGACTCGCACACCACGATGGTCAACGCGCTCGGTGTGCTGGGCTGGGGCGTCGGCGGCATCGAGGCCGAGGCCGCGATGCTCGGCCAGCCGCTCGCCATGAGCGAGCCGATCGTGGTCGGCTTCGAGTTCCGCGGCACGCTCAACCCGGGCGTCACCGCGACCGACCTCGTCCTTACCGTGACCGAGCGTCTGCGCGCGTACGGCGTCGTCGGCCGCTACGTCGAATTCTGCGGCGACGGCCTCAGTGCCCTCTCGATCCCGGACCGCTCGACGCTGTCGAACATGGCGCCGGAGTTCGGTGCCACCGCCGCGACGTTCCCCGTCGACGCGGAGACGATCCGCTTCCTCAACGCCACCGGCCGTGAGGCTCAGGCCACCGTGGCCGAGGCGTACTGCCGTGCGCAGGGCATGTTCCGCGAGGACGGCCAGCCGCTCGCCACGTACTCCGACATGCTCGTCCTCGATCTGCACGAGGTCGTCCCGAGCCTCGCCGGCCCGAGCCGCCCGCAGGACCGCGTCGATCTTGGCGGCGTCCGCGAGAGCTTCCGGCAGGCGTTCCCGCGCGAGCCCTCGCCCGTCCGCATTCCGGTGCAGGCGCTGGTCCCGGCCGGAGCCGCCGGCGCCACGACGACCGCCGAGGACTGCACGGTCGATCACGGCAGCGTCGTGATCGCCGCGATCACGTCGTGCACCAACACCTCGAACCCGTCGGTGATGGTGGCCGCCGGCCTCTTGGCCCGCAATGCGCGCGCCAGGGGGCTCGAGACCAAGCCCTGGGTCAAGACCAGCCTCGCGCCCGGCTCCCGCGTCGTCACGGACTACCTCGACCGGGCGGGGCTGACCGGGCCACTCAACGAGCTGCGCTTCAACCTCGTTGGCTACGGCTGCACCACCTGCATCGGCAACTCGGGCCCGCTGCCCGACGCGCTCGACGCGGCGATCTCCGAGCACGAGCTCGCGGTCGGCGCCGTCCTGAGCGGCAACCGCAACTTCGAGGGCCGCGTGCATCCCAAGGTGCGCGCCGCGTACCTCGCCTCGCCCCCGCTCGTCGTCGCCTACGCACTGGCCGGCACGCTCGACATCGACCTCACGTCCGAGCCGCTCGGCATCGGCACGGACGGCGAGCCGGTCATGCTCGCCGACATCTGGCCGCCGCTCGAGGAGATCAACGCGGTCATCGCCACGGCCGTGACCGAGGATGTGTACGTCAAGGAGTACGACGCCATCTGGGACGGCGACGAGCACTGGCGTGCGCTGTCGGCCCCGACCGGCGAGACGATGGATTGGGACGCCGACTCGACGTACGTGCGCCAGCCGCCGTTCTTCTCCGGCATGGCCGCCGAGCCGCGCGACCTGACCGACATCTCCGGCATGCGCGCCCTCGCCGTGCTCGGCGACTCGATCACAACCGACCACATCTCGCCCGCCGGCGTGATCCAGCCCGACGGCCCCGCCGGTCGCTGGCTGCAGGAGCACGGCGTCGAGCAGCGCG
>CAJCBN010000225.1 GCA_903960645.1 uncultured Actinomycetes bacterium
CCGCGCGGCGCTGCAGGAGGCACTCCGGCTCGAGCCGAGCAACTACGAGGCCTGGCTGGCCTACGGCACGTACCTTGCCTTCGCCTGGGACGACCCCGTCGGCGGGCGGGCGGCGCTGCAATGGGCCGCCCTCCTATCGGGCGGCGACGAATCGGTCTTCGTCGTGCTCGACGCGGTGCCAGCCCCCTCACCGTGACGTACACATGTGCTGCGAGCCGTCGGTAGAGTTGGGAGCCGTGTCCGTTCGCGCCCGCCTCCTGCCCCTGACCGTCCTGCTTGCGGCGGCCTTGGCCTGTGGTGGGCTGCTGCTGACGACCGCCCCGCCGGCCGCCGCCGCCAACTGCGGCAAGCAGGTCATCAACGAGTACTTCTTCAGCGGGCGCCTCAAGTACCACACGCAGGACTGCTACGCCTCCGCGCTCAAGCAGGTCGACCCCGACGCTCGCATGTACTCCGGCATCATGAGCGCCATCCGCGCCGCCCGCGCGCGTGACCGGGCCGCCGACGAGAAGGCCAACGCCCCCGCGACGACGGAGGAGACGCCGGTCGAGACCCAGGCGGCCGAACCCGTCGAGACGCTGCCCGTCACGACCGAGATCCAGCCAACGGAGACCGTTGAGCCCATCATCACGGCTGTGCCGCGCACGGGTCCGACCCAGGACCAGGCGGCCGTTGACACCTCCGGCGCGGAGCCGAGCGTCCCGCTGCCCGTGATCATTCTCGGCGGCCTCGCCACGCTGCTGACGGTGGTCGGCATCGGCGGACTCGTCGTCCGCCGGCTCGACCGCGGCTACTGATCCGCACCGGCGGGGCCAGCACCGTTCCCCCCGCACGCACCTTCCCTAGAGTCCCATGGACATCCCCGCGTAGAGGAGCTCCCCATGTTGATCACGACCATGAACGACCTGCCTGGCTATCGCATTGACGAGGTGCTCGGCGAGTGCTTCGGGTTGACCGTTCGCTCGCGCGGCATGAAGGGCCAGCTCGGCGCCAGCCTGAAGTCCGTCGTCGGTGGCGAGCTGGGTGCCCTCACGGAGATGCTGCACGAGGGTCGTGAGGAGGGCATCGCCCGCCTCACGGAGGCGGCCGAGGGAATGGGTGCCAACGCCATCATCGCCATGCGCTTCGACACCGGCGAGATGATGCAGATGGGCACGGAGATCTGCGCCTACGGCACCGCCTGCAAGGTGACCAAGATCTGAGTCGAACCCCCGGGGCGTCGCTCAGACGCGTCGGAGGATCAGCGCCGCGTCGTGGCCGCCGAAGCCGAAGCCCGTGGACATCACGTACTCGGCCTCGGTCGGCCGCGCCGTGCGCACCAGATCGAGCTCGACGTCCGGCTCGTCCAGGTTCGCACCGGGCGGCAGGGTCGAGCGGCTGAAGCAGGCGAGCGTGACGATCGCCTCGATCGCCCCGGCGGCGCCGAGCGTGTGACCGTGCTGCCCCTTGGTCGACGAGACCGGGACCGCGCCGAGCCCCGCCAGCTGCAGGGCCAGAGCCTCGGCCGCGTCACCCACCGGCGTTGATGTGGCGTGCGCGTTGACGTAGCCGATCGCCGTCGGGGCGAGCTCGGCGTCGGCAAGCGCGGCCGTGATCGCCCGCGCGGGACCCTCACCCGTCGGGTCGGGACTGGTCAGGTGCCCCGCGTCGCAGGCCTGCCCGTACCCGACGATCTCCGCGTAGATGCGCGCCCCGCGCGCCTGGGCATGCGCCAGTTCCTCGAGCACCAGTACCGCCGAGCCCTCCGCCATCACGAAGCCGTCACGGGCGCCGTCGAACGGACGCGAGGCGGCCGCCGCCCCGCGCGCCAGCGAGGCCACCGCGCCGAGCTTGAGGTAGCCCGCCATGATCGACGGCACGATCGCCGCCTCCGCACCGCCGGCCAGCATCGCGTCCGCGCGGCCGAGGCGAATGCGCTCACAGGCCCAGCCGATCGCGTCGGAGCCGGCGGCGCACGCCGTCGCGGGAGCCGCGGTCGGGCCGTGCAGTCCGTGCAGACGGGTGACGGCCGCGAGCGGTGAGTTCGTCAAAGCGAGCGGGATAGTGAACGGACTGACGCGATCGGCACCGCGCTCGAGCAGAGCCTGCTGCGCCTCGAAGAGCGTCGCCGCCCCACCGTGCGCACAGCCGATGGCCGCGCCGATGCGCGCGCCGTCGAGACCGAGCTCGCCCGCGTCAGCGAGGGCGCGGGCGGCAGCGGCCGCGGCGAGCTGGCCCACGCGATCCATCCGCTTTGCCTCACGACGGCCGACGGCGGCGTCCGCGTCGAAGTCCGGCACGGTCACCGCGGGGATCACCGGCAGGCCGGGCAGCTGGACCTCGCGCACCGCGCTGCGCCCGGCGAGGATCGCATCCCAGAACGCGTCGACCTCGTCACCGAAGCCGGAGACGATGCCCAGCCCCGTGATCGCCACCCTGCGCATGCCCGCAGTGTGACGAATCACAGCCCCGCGCGGCAGCACGCCGTTCTCAGGCTCCCCTCAGCGTCGTGCGCGAGGCTTGCAGTGCACCCCCGCCCAACCGACGGAGCACTGACATGACGGACACCCCCCAGCACGACGAGACCCCCAACGGCGGCGGCGACCTGCTGCCCCGCGATCCCGCTACTCCGACGGCCCCCGCGTCGACCCCGGCCGGTCCGCGCCTCAGCCGCAACCGCAAGTTCGCCCTGCTCGGCGGTACCGCAGCGATCATCGGCCTCGGGGCAATCGCCGCCCCCGTCGTGGCCCAGACCATCACGGGCGGCGACGATGAGCGCGGCGCCAAGCACGAGCAGTTCGAACGCGACCTCGCCGCCAAGCCCGGCGTGCCGCAGGCGCAGGTCGAGCGCGCCATCGAGGCCATGCAGGGCGATGGCCTTGGACAGCGCGTGGACGAGCTCCAGCAGTCCGGTGCGCTGACCGCCGAGCAGGCCACCGCGATCAAGAGCAAGGTCGCCAGCGGTGACGTCGCCGGCGCGCTCACGGAGCTGCGCGCGGCGATGAGCGCGCAACGACTCGACGCGCTCGTCACGGCGGGCACGATCACGCAGGCACAGGCCGATCAGGTCGCCACCCTGATCGCGGCCGGCGTACCGGTCGGCATCAAGGGCCCGCATCCGGGCAAGGCCGAGGGCCAGCGCCCGCCGCACGCCGAGAGCCCTGAGCACCAGCAGCGCCAGGTGCAGGAGCTCCAGGAGCGCGGCGCCATCACGGCCGCGCAGGCGCAGGAGCTCGACGCCCTGATCGCCGCCGGCAACACTGAGGCGGCCGAGACCGCCATCCACGCGGCCAGAGACACCGGCCAGCTGGCCCAGCTCGTGGCAGCGGGGACGATCACGCAGGCACAGGCCGATCAGGTCGCCGCACTGATCACGGCCGGCGTGCCGATCGGCCTCGGCGGGCCGGGTCGGGGCCACGACGGTCCGGGCCGGGGCGGCGAGCGCCACGGCGAGGGCATGGGCGGCGGCCACCATCGCGACGGTGGATCGCCGCAGAACGGTGAGCAGCAGGGGCAGGACGGCCAGCCCCAGAACGGTCAGTTCCAGCCGCAGAGCCTCGGCGGCGGCAACGCCTGATCCCCTGCACCGGCTCCGCACGGCATACTCGTGCGGAGCCGGTCATCCCACTGCCATGCGCATCCTCATCGTCGAAGACAACGAAGCCGTCCGCTCCGCGATCCGCCGCGCCCTGACCGCCCGCGGCCACGAGATCGTCGAGGCCGCGACGGCCGCCGAGGGGCGCGTCGCCGTGACGGATGCCCTCGACGCCATCGTGCTCGACGTCAACCTGCCGGACGGCTCCGGCTTCGACGTCTGTCGCACCCTTCGCGAGACCGGCGTGCGGACCCCGATCCTGATGCTGACCGCGCGCGATGCCGTGGCCGACCGCGTCGAGGGCCTCGACGCCGGGGCCGACGACTACCTCGTGAAGCCGTTCGCGACCGTCGAGCTCGACGCACGCCTGCGTGCGATCTCGCGCCGCTCGCTCGCCGACCCGGGTCAGGCCGACGACGTCCTCGACGTCGCCGGCGTCCGCCTCGATCTCGCCGCGCACACGGTGAGCCGCGACGGCACCGCGCTCGACCTGACCCGCACGGAGCGCCTCCTGCTCGAGCTCTTCCTGCGCAACCCCGAGCGGGTGCTGACGCGCGAGGTGATCCTCGACCGCGTCTGGGGCATGGACGCCCAGACCTCCTCGAACGGCGTCGAGGTCTACGTGGGGTACCTGCGCCGCAAGCTCGAGGCCGACGACCGGCCGCGCCTGATCGAGACGGTGCGCGGCGTCGGCTATGTCCTGCGGACGCGTTCGTGAGCCTCCGCGTCCGCATTGCGCTGGCCTCCGCCCTGGCCGTGATCGTCGCCTTCGGGCTCGGCGGTGTCGTCACCTACAAGGCCGTCGAGCGCTCGCTCTACGACCAGGTCGACGACCAGCTGCGGGCCGCGGCGATCCGCGAAGCCCGCGCCGCC
>CAJCBN010000226.1 GCA_903960645.1 uncultured Actinomycetes bacterium
CGACGACGGCATCGAGCGCCTCGACCCGTGGCCGTTCGCCGCCGACGAGGTGACGGTCGAGATCCCTTGGCGCGTCGTCCCGCTCGACGGCTACGCCGACGATGCCGCGCTGCAGGCGGCGATCGCCACCGCGCCCGTCACGCAGCGACGCACGTTGCTGCAACCTGCGTGAGCAGGCTCGCACTTGGGCTGCAGAGCATTCTGTAAAGTTGCCGCATGAGGCGGTTCCGCCACATCACTGCCGCCGTCGCGGGCATGGCCGTTCTGGTGGTCATGTCGGCCACCGCTGGGGCCTACACCCGCCCGAGCGTGCCGATGACCAATCTGAGCGTCTCGCCCGATGCCCTCGCATTGGCCCCGAGCACCTCCAGCCCGAATGGTGCGAGCCTCTTTATCACGCGCACGGGGTCCGACAGCACGCCGACCCTGTCGCGCCTGTTCCTCAACGACTTCTCCAACGCCGTCCCGATCGACATCATCAGCGCCTCCACGCCGGCCGGCGTCGCCTCGACGGTGCAGGGGCGCGCAGTGATGGTCGCCGCTGATGGGTCAATCACCACGGTCTTCCCGTCGACGGGAGCTCCCGTTGCGGGCGGCCCGATCAACACCGGCGCGTCTTCTGCGCGCGCCGTCGCAGCCGCCCCGGGTGTGGGATACCCCGGGAGGATCTACGTGCTGAACGGACCGACCGCGAGCGCGGGATCGCTGATCGCGCTCAACACGAGCAACGACACGACGTCGACCGTCACCGCCGCCCTGCCGGCCCAGGCCCGGGCACTCGCGATCGAACCGACAGGTCTCCACGCGCTCGTCGCCCACACGTTCGATGCGACGCTGAAGCGGGTGCTTCTCGCAGACGGGACGATCACGTCGCTGTCCTTGGCGGGCGGCGCCGGCGGCGTGGACGTCGTGATCGACGCCGCTGGCGCATTCGCCTACGTCGCGGGTATCGACGGTGTGATCACGCGGGTGCGTCTCTCCGACTTCACCGTCGCAGGTTCGTCCACCGATCTCGGCGACGGGGAGCTGCGGGCAATCACGCTGTCCGCCGACGAACAGCATGTCTTCGCATCGTTCCAGGGCGCTGGCAGCGGAGCGTCATCCTTCATCGCGCTCGACGCGACGACGCTCACCGTCGCGCGCACGCTCGAGCTACCGACCGGATCGAACCCTGGATCGATTGCCGCCACCAGCGGCTACGCCTTCGTGGCTCTGCCGAGCGCCGGGCTTGGTTCGATCACGCGTATCGAGTTGAAGCCCGATGCGCCCACAAATCTGTCGGCGACTGCCGGCGACGCGTCGGCTCGCGTCGCGTTCGAGGTCAACGACTCGCAACTCCGCAACGTCGAGTACTCGCTCGACGGAGGCCCGTGGGTCGCCCGCAGTCCGGCCGCCGCCACGAGCCCGATCACGATCTCCGGTCTGACCAACGGCCGGCAGTATGCGATTCAGTTGCGCGTGGTGGACGGCCTCGCGACGAGCGTGGAGACAGCAGCCGTCACCGTCACCCCGGTCGCGACGGCGGCCGTTACGGTCACCCCGGTCACGCCGACCCGCGATGCGGGCAACGCTCTGCGTACCCGCAAGCCCACCGTCAGGGGGAACACGATCGTCACCGTGTTCTCTGCCACCGGTCCCGGCACGGCGACACAGCACGGAACGATCGTTCTCGCGACGCGTGCGGGCCGTGCACGGACCGTGCGAGCCTGCTCGACCACCCTGCGGGTGCAAAAGGCCGGCACGGTCACACTGACCTGCCGCCTGACCAAGCAGGCGCGCGCGGTGCGCCGCTCCGGCGCGATCCGTGTGCTCCTGAAGACAACGTTTTCGCCGGCCGCAGGCGCAAAGGCGACGGGCGAGCAGGTCGTCAGCCTCAAGCGCGCATGAAGCCAGTCAGGCGCGCGGTGCCTGACACTGCGATAATCGCCCCATGAACTGGAACCCCTTCATCACCTGCGCGATCACCGGCTCCGGCGCCTCGCAGGGCGTCCATCCGGAGCTCCCGATCACCCCGGAGCAGATCGCGAACTCGGCGATCGAGGCCGCTCGTGCCGGCGCCGCGATCGTGCACTGCCACGTGCGTGAGCCCGAGACGGGTGAGCCCTCGCGCCGCGTCGACCTCTACCGCGACGTCGTCGATCGCATCCGGGCGAGCGGCGAGAACGTCATCGTCAACCTCACGACGGGCATGGGCGGCGACCTCTACATCGGCCTGGACGGTGCCGCCAACACCCCCGACGAGGGCTCCGACTTGGTCGGCCCGGACGAGCGCATCGCGCACCTGCACGACACGCTGCCCGACATCTGCACGCTCGACTGCGGCTCGCTCAACTTCGGCGACGGCAGCCTCGTCTACGTCGGCACGCCGGACTACCTGCGGATCGGCGCGGAGAAGATCCGCGCCCTCGGCATCAAGCCCGAGCTGGAGTGCTTCGAGCTCGGCCACCTGTGGTTCGTCAACAAGCTGGTCGAGGAGGGGCTGATCGACGATCCGCCGTTCGTGCAGGTCTGCCTCGGTATTCCGTGGGGCGCGCCCGCCACGCCGCGCACGATGCAGACCTTTGCCGACCAGATGCCGCCGAACGCGGTCTGGAGCGGCTTTGCGATCAGCCGCATGGAGATGCCGGCCGTCGCCCAGGCGATGCTGATGGGCGGCAACGTCCGCGTCGGCCTCGAGGACAACCTCTACATCAGCAAGGGCGAGTTCGCCTCGAACGCGCAGCTCGTCGAGCGCGCCGTAACGATCGTCGAGAGCCTCGGCGGCACCGTCGCCGGACCGGACGTCGCCCGCGAGCGCCTCGGCCTCGTCAAGCGCTAGGCACGGGGCGTTCAGACGCGATCGCGCTGCGTGCAGATGCGGTGTGACTGTGTCACAGATATGCGCTACGTTAAGCCTTGAACATACGCTACTTTCGGAGGCATGCAGACGATGACGAAGAAGCACACCTCGCTCTACATCGATGAGCAGCTGCTCGCCGATGCGCAGCGCCTCTTGGGTACGAGCGGCGTCACCGAGACGGTCAATCGCGCGCTCAAGGAAGCAGCTGATCTGGAGCGTCGACGCGGTCTGCTGTCCTCGCCGTTCGGCATCACCGAGGAAGAGCTGCAGGTCATGCGCGACCACCGAGCGAAGTACGACCGCTCGGCCAGATGAGGGCACTGATCGATACGTCGGCCTGGATCTGGGCAGAGCAGAACCCGACGCATGCGGCTGCCCAGGATCTTCTGTCCGCTCTCAGTGCCGGCGTGATCGCCACGTGCTCACCCGTTCGACTCGAGGTGCTACGCGGAGCGACCAGCATCGACCGCTTCGACGAGATGTCGCAACAACTGGACGGCCTTGTCGACGCGCCAGTCGACGAGCGCGTGTGCTCGCTCGCGACGAATATCCAGCGTGAA
>CAJCBN010000227.1 GCA_903960645.1 uncultured Actinomycetes bacterium
ATCGCGAGCCAACTCCGATGCGACTAAGGGGTCAGACCCTTTCGTCGCATGCCGGGATGCAAAGGACGCTCAAGTTGAGATGACTGGCATGCGACGAAAGGGTCTGACCCCTTAGTCGCATCATGGTACGCATGGCGTGCGTCCTTCATCGCGCCATCGCAAGACCGTCGTCCTGTGCGCCCCATACACCGCCGCCACCTCGCGCACGGAGTACCCCCACACGGACATCGCCTCGTGGATTCCGTCGTCACCGCCATCCTCAAGAATCTCGCGCAGCTCTGGCCGCTCAGCCTCCACCACGGGACCGATCTGGGCACGTCGCAAGCGGGAGCAAACGTACCGCCGGTAGCGCGTGCAGATCTCCTCGTGCGTGAGGTCCTCCCCGTCCACCACCACCCGGCGCCCAGCGGGCACATCGTGAAACGGATGGCCCGCGACCAGACCGACATTCGCGCGATAGCCACCCCAGCGCCAATCGGCCGGGCTGCGCACGAGGCGCGCCCGCACCGGGTTCAGATCGACGTACCGCATGACCCGCTCCGCGTAGCCCGGTCGATCCAAGATCTTGCTAACAAAGCGTCCTTGCCACACGTGCCCCATCTGAGCATGGCGCTTGTTCCACGCCACCGCATGCCAGCCGTGGAGTTGCTTCATGCCGTCGGAGAGGTTCGCCTCCGTCAGTCGCAGCACGAGGTGATGATGGTTCGACATCAGAACCCAATCGAGGACCTGCCAGCCGAATTCCTCGACGACGCCGTTGAGGAGGTAGACGAAGTGGCCGCGATCCTCGTCGGTACCGAGCACGGGCTGGCCGCCGCAGCCCCGGCCGATCACGTGAATCGGGATGCCGATCGGTTCCTGTCGCTCGCATCGCCCCATGGACAACAGCGAAGCACCAGCGCCGCCATGGGCGCCTCGCGCACTGCGACGCGCTGCGGTCGGATCGGCAGGCAATCCACATCCAATGCGACGAAGGGGTCAGACCCGTTCGTCGCATGGCCGCGAACTGCGCCCAGATCCTGACAACCCCGAATGCGACGAAGGGGTCTGACCCCTTCGTCGCATCGGCGTTGGGAATTCAGCCCTCCTGCTGCGCCTTGGCGGCGTCAAGCATGGCGTGGATCATCTCGTGCTTGGGCACGAGCGGCTTGGGATACGCGGTGCGGCTCTGCGTGAGGCCGCAGTCGAGCAGCGCATCGGCGATCTTGTACGACAGCGGGCCCGGGTTGATGATCGGGACCGGCAGGTGCTCGGCGAGGTACGCGTGCGACTGATGCATCGTCGTGGAGCCGAGGCAGATCACGTCGGCACCATCCTCCTCGACCAGCAGCATGGCGGCGGCCAGCAGCTTCGGGAAGACGACCTCTTCCTTGCCGCCAAGTAGGTTGACGACGTCCGGCGGGGTGTCGATGTGGCGGATGCCGGCGCACTTCTCCATCAGTCCGAGCTCGCCGATCCCCTTCTTGTAGATCGCCGCCCACGGGCCCCACTGCGTCAGCACGCCAAACTTGTTGCCGAGCATCAGTGCCGTCATGTACGAGGTACGGCCGGGGCCGATCACGGGGATGTCGAGCTCGCAGCGGATCGCGTTGACGCCGGAGTCACTCATCGTGTCGATGCAGATGGCGTCGTACCCGTCGTCCTGAATGCGCAGCGCGCACTCCAGCATGGCCAGGTCGGCGAGGATCCAGTCGTGGTAGTTCTCGTACCACTGCGGGCCGGCCGAGACCGGAACGTAGGTGAACTCAATGCCCTCGCCCCAGCTGACCGACTGCTGCTGCTGGCGGCGGCCGGCGAGACCGGTCTCGTCGAAGGCGAACGGCACGAGGACCGCGATGCGCTTGCTCATGGTTTCTTCTCTCCCCTGTTGCGGCCGGACTATCCGGCCAGTTCCCGTACGTCTGTCAGACACCCGGTGACGGCAGCCGCGGCGGCCATCGACGGGCTCATCAGGTGCGTGCGACCGAGGCGCCCCTGGCGCCCCTCGAAATTGCGATTCGACGTGGACGCGCAGCGCTCGCCCGGATCGAGGATGTCCTCGTTCATGCCGACGCACATCGAGCAGCCCGCGTCGCGCCACTCCGCTCCCGCGGCGATGAAGACGTCGGCGAGCCCGCGTTCCTCGGCGAGTGTCTTGACGGCCATCGAGCCAGGCACGACCAGCGTGCGGACGCCGACCTTGCGGCCGCGCAGCACCTCGGCGGCGGCCTCGAGGTCTTCGAGGCGACCGTTGGTGCACGAGCCGATGAAGACGCGATCGACGGGCATGCCCGTTAGCGACTGGCCGGCCTGCAGACCCATGTACGCGAGTGCGCGCTCGTCGCCGTCGCTCTGCGGCGCCGGCACAACGTCGCTGATCGGGATCGACTGCCCGGGGTTCGTGCCCCAGGTGATGGCGGGACTGATCGCGTCAACGTCGACGCGGATCTCCTGATCGAACGTGGCACCCTCGTCGGTGACGTAGGAGCGCCACTGCTCAACGGCGGCGGCGAAGTCCTGGGGCACGCACTCGCGACCCTCGAGGTAGCCGAACGTGGTGTCGTCAGCGGCCACGAGACCCGCGCGCGCGCCGGCCTCGACGGTCATGTTGCAGACCGTCATGCGGCCCTCCATCGAGAGCTCGCGGATCGCACTGCCGGCGTACTCGATGAAGTGCCCCGTCCCGCCCGCGGTGCCGATCTGGCGGATCATCGTCAGCACGAGATCCTTGGCGGTGACACCGAACCCGCGCGTGCCGTCGAACGTGACACGCATCGTCGGCTGCGCCTTCTGCACGAGGCACTGCGTGGCGAGCACGTGGCCAACCTCGCTCGTGCCGATGCCGAACGCCAGCGCGCCGAACGCGCCGTGCGTGGAGGTGTGCGAGTCGCCGCACACGATCGTCATGCCCGGCTGTGTGAGTCCGAGGTCGGGGCCAATCACGTGGACGATGCCCTGGCCGAGCGACCGGTAGGGGCGCATCGGAATGCCGAACTCCATGACGTTGCGCTCAAGGATCTCGACCTGCGCGCGCGCCATGTCGTCCACAATCGGCAGGCCACGGTTGGCAGTCGGCACGGAGTGATCGGCCGTCGAAATCGTACGGTCGGGGCGGCGGACGCCATGGCCGCCGAGACGCAACTCGTCGAACGCCTGCGGGCTCGACACCTCCTGCACGAGGTGCAGGTCGCAGAAGATCAGATCGCTATCGACGAGATGCTCGTCCCAGATCTTCGCGATCGCGGTGCGTGGCGCCATGCCGAGCATCGTACGCAATACCTCTGCTCCTTGCCAGATTTGATCTCTGCCGCCACGATTGCGGCAGGAGAACGCTGGAGGAGGCACGACATGGCTGGACGTCTGCAGGACAAGGTGGCGCTGATCACGGGCGGAGGCTCGGGCATCGGCGAGGCCACGGCCCACCGCTTTGCGGAGGAGGGCGCCAAGGTCGTGGTCGCCGACCTCAAGGTCGAAACCGCGCAGCGGGTCGCCGACGCGATCGGTGGTGAAGCATTCGGCGTCGAGATTGACGTGACGAACAGCGCCTCGATCAACCGCGTCGTCGAGGAGACGGTCGGCCGCTTCGGCGGGCTCGACACGCTCGTCTGCAACGCAGGCGTGACGATCGTCGGCGGCGTCATGGACCTCACCGAGGAGCAGTGGGACAAGGAACTCGACACGAACCTGAAGAGCGTCTTCCTCTGCGCCCGCGAGGCGTGGAACCACCTCGCCGCGCGCGGCGGGGGCTCGATCCTTTCGACCGCATCGATGGCGGGCCAGTGGGCGATTCCGGCCGACGCCGCGTACTGCGCGTCGAAGGCGGGGCTGATCATGCTGACGAAGTGCATGGCTCTCGACGGCGCCAAGCAGAACATTCGCGCCAACTGCATCTGCCCGGGCTTCACGAACACGCCGATGATCGACGGCTACTTCAACGACCAGCCCGACCCGGCCGCGGCCCGGAAGTTCGCCGAGAACCTCCATCCCCTCGGCCGCCTCGGCGAGCCGGTGGACCACGCCAACGCGTTCGTCTACCTCGCCTCCGACGAGGCCAACTGGGTGACGGGTACCGAGCTGAACGTCGACGGCGGCATCACCTGCGGGATCTGGGGCGGCTGAGGTCGCCGTTGCGGCACAAACGGGGCCAGCCCCCTCAGGTTCACCGCACGTTGAAACGAGCGGGGCTAGCCCCGCTCGTTTCACAACCCATCGACTATGCCCACGCGATGACCTACCGTCCTCCTATGCGCCGCACCACGCCCCTCCTCCTCGCCCTCGCCCTCGCCGTGCCTCTCGCCGCGGCCGTTCCCGCTCAGGCCGCTCAGGCCACAGAGCGCGCGACCGCCGAGCAGCAGGCCGCCAACCTCAAACTCGGGACGCAGCTCGTCGACCGCTTCTGGAGCCTCATCGTCGCCGGCGACGTTGACGACCTGCGCCCCTTCCTGTCGCCGGCCTTCCAGGTGCAACGCGCCAACGGCTCGGGCCAGAACCGCAACCAGTACCTCGCCGCCTTCGCGGATTCGACCACCGTCGTCTCCGACTTCGCTCTATCCAAGCTCAGGGTAACCCGCGCCGGCGGCGTCCTCGTCGCGCGCTACGTCTCACAGACCACGCAGATGATCAGCGGCACCGAATACGCGACAGCCCCCGCGCCCCGCATCGCCACCTTCGTGCAGACGCCGACGGGCTGGCGGATGACGTCGAACGCGAACTTCAACGCGCCGTAGCGCGACGCGAGCCCGCGGGCTCGCAGACTGCGAACCGACGCCGGCGCGGAACGGGCTCTGACCCGAGCGCCAACCGCGAGGTCACGCGGTCAGGGTGAAGAGCGCCTCGCCGTCGCGCGTCCAGGTCTGCGTCATCGGCACCTTGGCCTGATGGAACAGCCCGAGCTGGGGACAGCGCCGATCCGACTCGCGGGCCAGCGCCTCGACGCGCTCGACAGACTCGGGCGTCTGGACGCGCAGCTCGAGGCCGATGTGGAGGAACTCCGGCTGGCGGTCAGGGTCGCCGTCGAGCAGGCCGCGCAGGTCGAGATCGGACTGCGCGCGGATCTCGAGCCCGTCGAGCTGGAAGCCCTGATCCTGCGCGGTGATCGCGATCGCGACGTTCGCGCACGAGATCAGTGCCGCCAACTGGTACTGCACCGGCGTCCAGCCCGTGTCGCCACCGACCAGCGCTCCCGCGACGAAGTCGAGCGGCTCGTCGGCCACGATCGGCTCGTGGTCCTTGACGGTCATGCTGCTGGCCAGCCCGCCGAGCGACGTCAGGCGGACCTTGGTGATGGCGATGTGGTCGGGCGTCTCTGCGGTCATGCCGCGACGATAGCCGGGGCGGAACGGGGGCCGCGGACGCTGCCCCCGTTCTCCCGCCGACTATTTGACCTCGATGCCCTCGGCCTCGCACTCCGCAAAGACCTCGCGGGCGATGCGGAAGCCCTCGACGCCGGCGGGGATGCCGGCGTAGATCGCGAGCTGGATGAGAGCGTCCTGGATCTCGGCCTTCGTGACGCCGTTCGTGATCGCGCCGCGGAGGTGCAGGCGGAACTCGTGCATGCGATTGAGCGAGCCGATCATCACGAGATTCATCAGCGAGCGGTCGCGCTTGCTCAGAGCCGAGCGACCCCAGCCGGCACCCCAGCAGTACTCGGTCACCATGCGCTGGAAGTCCATCGAGAACTCGTCGGCATTCGCCAGCGAACGCTCCACGTACTCCTCGCCGAGGACCTCCTTGCGGATCCGCAGGCCAGTCTCGAATAGCTCGTCGCTCATCGGGGGTCTCCTCCCAGTCGGTTGGGAGCACCGTAGCCGGACATCGGCGTCGGGCTGCGACATCGTCCATCCGCCGGCGCGGCCCTCACGAATCGGAGGTAGACATTTGCTCCCCGAAGGTATTACGGACTAGGATCCCCACATGGCGACGACAGAGGCACAAGAGCACGAGTCCATGATCCGCGAAGGCGTTGCGGAGCTGTGCAAGCAGTTCCCCGGCGAATACTGGCGCGAGCTAGACCGCGAACAGGCGTATCCGACCGAGTTCGTGCGGCGGCTGTCCGAGGACGGCTGGCTCGGCGCGCTGATCCCCGAGGAGTACGGCGGTGGCGGCCTCAGCGAGTCCGACGCGGCGATCATCCTCGAGGAGATCAACCACCAGGGCTGCAACGCCGGTGCCTGCCACGCCCAGATGTACATCATGGGCACCGTCCTGCGCCATGGCTCCGACGAGCAGAAGCAGCAGTATCTGCCGGGCATCGCCTCCGGCGATATCCGCCTGCAGGCCTTCGGTGTGACCGAGCCGGACGCCGGCTCGAACACGCTCGCCATCCGCACGCGCGCCGTGCAGCAGGACGACGGCTCGTGGGTCGTCGACGGCCAGAAGATCTGGACCAGCCGCTTCTTCCACTCGGACATGATGCTGCTGCTCGCCCGCACCTCCGAGCCCGTCGAGGGCAAGCCCAAGTGGTGGGGCCTGTCGACGTTCCTTGTCGATCTGCGCGAGGCCGACGGCGCGATCGAGGCCAAGGAGATCCGCACGATGATGAACCACGCCACGTGCGAGGTCTTCATCAAGAACCTCAAGCTCCCGGCCGAGGCGCTGGTGGGCGAGGAGGGCATGGGCTTCCGCTACATCCTCGACGGCATGAACGCCGAGCGCATCCTGATCGCCGCCGAGTGTGTCGGCGACGGGCGCTGGTTCATCGAGAAGGGCGCGGCCTACGCGTCCGAGCGCGAGGTCTTCGGCAAGAAGATCGGCTCGAACCAGGGTGTCCAGTTCCCGCTGGCACGCGCCCACGCCGCCGTCGAAGCGGCCGATCTGATGCGCCGCCGCGCCTCCGAGCTGTTCGAGGCCGGCGAGCCGTGCGGTGCTGAGGGCAACATGGCGAAGCTGCTGGCCTCCGAGGCCTCGTGGCAGGCCGCCAACGCCTGCCTCGACGCCCACGGCGGCTTCGGCTTCGCCGAGGAGTACGACATCGAGCGCAAGTTCCGCGAGACGCGCCTGTACATGACGGCGCCGATCAACAACAACCTCGTGCTCGCCTTCTTGGGGCAGCACGTCTTGAAGATGCCGCGCTCCTACTAGGGGCGCGGAAACCGCACACGGAGGAGAGAGCCATGTCGCAGGTCGAGATCGACGGAGTCAACATCTGGTACGACGTCCACGGCGACGGCGATGAGCACCTGCTCCAGATCGGCGGCGCGGGCTTCGCCCACGAGAACTTCGGCTTCGTCACCCATCTGATGACCCCGCATTTCAAGGTCATCGAGATGGACCTGCGTGGCTACGGCAACTCCGATCGCCCCGAGCAGCACTACGACATGGACCTCTGGGCCGATGACCTCAAGGCGATCCTCGACGATGCGGGTATCAAGAAGACGCACGTGCACGGCACGTCGATGGGTGGCATGGTCGCCCTCGCCTTCGCCGGCCGGCACCCCGAGTACATCGATCGTCTGATCCTCGACTGCCCGATGGCCAAGAGCGACTACATGGCACGTGCACACTGGGATGTGTGGGCGGCACTCGCCCAGGCCCAGGGCATGGGCGGCCGTGGGCTCGCCCAGGAGATCGCGACGAAGTGCCTGTCGCGCGCGTTCCTCGACACCCCGGCCGGCGACGAGACCGTCGGCGTCATCCAGGGCGTGCTCGAGCGCAACTGCTCGGTCCCCGTCTTCGCCGGCGCCTGCGCCGCCATGCGCGACATGGACCTGCGCCCGTACGCCGCGAAGGTCACGGCCCCCACGCTCGTGATGGTCGGCTCCGAGGACTGCCTCACCCCGATCGACTCGGGGCCGGACGGTGCCGGCGCTCGCTGGATCCACGAGCACATCCCGGGCTCGCAGTTCTTCATCGTCGAGGGCTCCGGCCACACCAACCTGATGGAGCAGCCCGAGCTGTCCGCCGACGTGGTGATCCGGTTCTTCCAGGGCGAGAACGTCAGCAACGCGTAGGCGTCTGACGCGGGACGCCTGATGGACATCGTCAACCTCGGTCGTACGGGTCTCCGCGTCTCGCGCGGCTGCCTGGGCACGATGACGTTCGGCCGACAGGCCGATGAGGCCGAGGCCGGACGGATCGTCGAGCGCGCGCTCGCGGCCGGCGTGACGTTCATCGACACCGCCGATGCCTACCCGATTCCGCCGGACATCGAGACGAACGGGCTGACCGAGGAGATCCTCGGTCGCATCCTGAGCGGACGCCGCGATCAGGTCGTCCTGGCGACGAAGTGCCACTTCCCGATGGGACCCGCTGCGCACCAGCGCGGCAACGGGCGACTCCACATCCGCCGCAGCGTCGAGGCGAGCCTGCGGCGGCTGCAGACGGACTGGATCGACCTCTTCCAGGTGCACCAGATGGATCCGCACACGCCGGTCGAGGAGACGCTCGACGTGCTCGAGGACCTGCGCCGCGAAGGCAAGATCCTCTACGGGGGTTCGTGCAACTTCAGCCCGGTCCAGACGGCGACGGCGGCGATCGCGGCTGCACGCCTCGGTGTGGAGGGCTTCGCCTGTCTCCAGCCGCGCTACAACCTGCTGCACCGCCACTGCGAGCACGCAATCTTCCCGCTCGCCGCGGCCGAGGGCATCGGCGTGATCTCGTACAACCCGCTGGCCGGCGGCTTCCTGACCGCCAAGCACCGCGGTCGACGCCCCGACGAGGATCCGCCGGCGGGTCGCTTCTCGCTGCCGGGCATGAGCGGCAACACCTATCGCCGTCGCTACTGGAACGAGACGATGTTCGAGCGCTCCGAGCGCATCTTCGCGATCTGCGACGAGGCGGGCCTCGAGCCGGCGCGGGTCGCGGTCGGCTGGGTGCTCGCGCAGGAGGCGGTCACGGCCCCCATCCTCGGCGCCTCCAACGCCGACCAGTTGGATGCCGTCCTCCCCGCCTTCGAGGAGCCGCTCGGCGACGACATCCTCGCGGCGCTCGACGAGGCCACGCGCGACGCCACGCTGGAGTGGGCGCAGTGAGCGCGGCGGAGATCCAGGCCGAACTCGCCGCCGTGGCGCACGACCTGCGCGTGCAGCGCGCGACGCTGCGTCTCCCGTCCACCGAGAGCGTGTTCCCGATCGCCTACGAGCACTGCGAGCCCGGCACGCATTCCATCCGCGACACGCCGCGCCTCGACATGTCCAAGCAGCCCGTGGTCCTGGCGATGCAGGCCGGGGCCAGTCAGGTCGTCGAGGACGACTGCAACGTGTCGACCGACGACGCGGGCTACCACGAGATGCGCGAGATGTTCGGCGGCATGCAGGCACAGATCGTCACGGCCAACCGCAACGCGGACGGCGAGATCATCGGCCTCCTGTCCGTCCACGACCTGACCGCCCCGCGCATCTGGACCGACGCCGAGGCCGCCCGTGCCCGCGCCGCCGCCGACCGCCTCGACGAGCTGACGCGCTGATGGCCGAGTACCACCTCGCCCCTCCGGTCCGCCAGCGCCTCGTCAACGCGCCCGAGACGGGCCACAACCGCTGGCACCCCGACATCCCGCCCGCACTCGAGGTCGAGAGCGGTGACGAGATTCTCGTCGACTGCCGCGACGGCGTTGACGGGCAGATCCTGCCGACCTCGACCGACGCGGACCTGAAGGACGTCGACTTCGACGCCCCACACCCGATGACGGGGCCGATCTTCGTCAAGGGCGCCCAGCCCGGTGACGTGCTGCAGGTCGACATCCTCGACGTCAAGACCGACACCTTCGGCTCAACGGCGATCGTGCCCGGCTTCGGCCTGCTGGCGGACCGCTTTCCCAACTACTACCTCGTCACGTGGGGCCTGCACGACGGCTTCGCGACGAGCGGCCGCCTGCCGGGCGTGCGCATCCCGGCGGACCCGTTCGTCGGCGTGATCGGCGTGGCTCCCTCGGCCGACCGCCTGGCCTTCTGGAACGAGCGCGAGGCCGCCGTCGGTGCGCTGCCGCCCACCGCGCACAGCGCGATCCCCGCGACCGAGCCGATCGCCTCCACCGGCGCGCGCACGATTCCCCCGCGCGAGCTCGGCGGCAACCTCGACGTGCCGCAGGTGCGCGCCGGCTCCAGCATCTTCTTCCCCGTCGACGTGCCCGGTGCCCTGCTCTCGCTCGGTGACGTCCACTTCTGCCAGGGCGACGGCGAGGTCTGCGCGTTCGCGATCGAGACGCATGGCCAGGCGCGGATCCGCGTCACCACCCTGCGCGACGTCAAGCACCGGCCCAACACGCCGCTGATCGAGTCCACCGAGCCCGCCTTCCGCGCGCGCCGGCACGTCAGCACGACGGGCCTGCCGATCGACGGCGCCGGGCAGATCCGCCCGATGGACACCACCCTCGCCGCGCAGAACGCGATCGAGGCGATGATCCAGTGGCTCGGCGACGAAGTCGGGCTCACCCGGGAGCAGGCCTACGTGCTCTGCTCCGTCACCGTCGACCTCCGCATCTCGGAGATCGTCGACGTTCCGCACCCCGTCGTGTCGGCCCTGTGCCCGCTCGACATCTTCCACGAGATCCGCGAGACCCGCGGGTAACACGAACACCACCAGGAGGTACCAGACATGGGCGTAGTCAAGGGATGGGAAGGCCGGTTCTACGAGGACTTCGAGATCGGTGACGTGTATCGCAGCACGCTCGGCCGCACGATCTCCGAGGTCGACAACACGTGGTTCACGAACCTCACGCTGAACACGAACCAGTCGCACTTCAACGCGGCGTTCGCCGAGGCCTCGCCGTTCGGCAAGATCCTCGTCAACTCGGCCTTCACGGTCGCCCTGGTGACCGGGCTGTCCGTGACCGACGTGTCGGAGAACGCGATGGCCAACCTCGCGTGGGACGACATCAAGCTGCCCAACCCGGTCTTCGTCGGCGACACCCTCTGGTGCGAGTCCGAGGTGCTGGAGAAGCGCGAGTCGTCGAGCCGCCCGTACGTCGGCATCGTCGGCATCCGCTCGCGCGGCCTCAACCAGCGCAAGGAGGTCGTCGTCGAGTTCCGCCGCAAGATGATGATCTACAAGCGCGAGGGCGCGAAGAGCCCGCAGGTCTTCCCGATCACCGACACGGAGTGGACGGTCTGATGCACGATCGGGCCCATCTCAAGCAGGCACCGGGCGCGTACTTCGACGCCGTCGATGCCAAGGACATGGACGCCGCGCTGGCGTTCTTCGCCCCCGACGCCACGTTCACGATCCAGAGCGCCAAGATCACGTTCGAGGGGCACGACGGCATCCGGAGCATGTTCGAGAACTTCTTCGGCGACTACTCCCACATCGAGCACAACATCACGAACATCGTGGTGGACGAGGCCGAGGGGAAGGCGTCGACGGAGCAGTCGTGCCCGCACGTCAGGACCGATGGCACCCTGGACCACGTCATCACGTGCAACTTCTTCTCGTTCGACGAGACGGGGAAGTTCTCGCGCGTGATCGTGTGGATCGACGGCGCCTCGCCGCTGAGGGACTGACGCATGTCCCTCCGCGCCCGACTCCAGAGCGGCAAGATCCTCGTCGCCCCCGGTGCGTATGACGCCCTCTCGGCCCGCCTGCTTGAGCAGGCGGGCTTCGAGGCCGTCTACCGCGGTGGCTACGCGGCCTCGGCTGCTGCCTTCGCCCTGCCCGACCTCGGCATCACGACGCTGACCGACATGGTCGATCACCTGCGCCGCATGACCAACGCGATCGGCGTTCCCGTCATCGCCGATGCGGATACGGGCTACGGCGAGGTGCCGCAGGTGGTGCACACGGTCCACGAGCTCGAGGCCGCGGGTGCGGCCGCGATCCAGTTCGAGGATCAGGTGTTCCCGAAGCGCTGCGGGCACATGGAGGGCAAGAAGGTCATCCCCGCTGAGGAGATGGTCATCAAACTGCGCGCCGCGCTCGCCGCGCGTCGCAACCCGGAGACGGTCATCATCGCCCGCTCCGACGCCACTGCGGTGACCGGTCTGGACGACGCCATCGCGCGCTCGCGCATGTACGCCGACGCTGGCGCCGACGTGATCTTCATCGACGCGCCGACCTGCGAGGACGACCTCCGGGCGATCGCCGGCGGCGGCATCAACGCCGTTCTGATGGTCAACGTGTCCGAGTACGGCAAGACGCCCGACCTTGGGGCCAAGCGCTTCGAGGAGCTCGGCTTCGGGCTCGTGATCTACCCCTCCTCCACGCTGTTCGCGGCGGCCCAGTCGACGAAGGAGCTGGCTGCGCAATTGATGGCCGACGGCTCGACCGTCGCGTCGGTGCCGCGGATGATGCCGTTCGACGAGATCAATGGCATCCTCGGCAAGGACGAGTGGGATTCCCTGGAAGACGACCTGCGAGGCACCCCGTGAGCACCGAGCGCATCAGCGTCCTGCACATGCCGTCGATCGCGCTCGGCCCTGGTGCCGCGCTCGAGGCCGGCCACCATCTGAAGGCGCTCGGCGTGACCCGTGCGTTCCTCGTGACGGACGCGTTCCTGCTGCAGAGCGGGCTTGTCGCGCCGATCGAGGCGGCGGTCCGTGCCGATGGCCTCGACGTCGTCACGTATGCCGTGCCGACGGGCGAGCCGACCGAGGATTCCATGCGCGAAGTCGCGGAGGCCTGCGTCGCGAGCGGCGCCGATGGCGTCCTCGGCGTCGGCGGTGGCTCTGCCCTCGACTCGGCCAAGGTCGCCGCGCTGATCGCCACACATGGCGGCACGCTGCGCGACTGGATCAACGCGCCGCTCGGCGGCGCCCGCGTCCCGCCCGGCCCGCTGATGCCGGTCGTCGCGGTGCCCACCACCTCCGGCACCGGCTCCGAGGTGACCGCCGTCGCGGTGCTCGACCTGCCGTCCGACAAGGTCAAGACGGGCATCGCCCATCCGTTCCTACGTCCCAACATCGCGCTCTGCGACCCCGAGCTGACGCTCGGTCTGCCCGCGCCGATCACCGCTGCCTGCGGTATCGACGCGCTGCTGCACGCGGCCGAGGCCTACACCTCGATCTCGTACCTCGAGCGCCCCAAGCCCGCCCACGCCGGCGCTCGCCCGAACTACCAGGGCGCCGCGCCGATGGCCGACATCTGGGTGATGGAGGCCATCTCCCTCGTCGGCAAGCACCTGCGCCGCGCCGTCGAGGACGGCTCCGACATCGAGGCGCGCGAGGGCATGATGCTCGCCGCCACCGCCGCCGGCATTGGCTTCGGCAACGCGGGCGTGCACGTCCCCCACGCCTGCTCGTACCCGATCGCGGGCCTCAAGCACGCGTGGTCGCCGCCGGGCTACCCGGGTGCCGCGAAGTTCGTGCCGCACGGCCTCGCCTGCGCGATCACGGCTCCCGCCGCCTTCCGTCTGATCGCCGACGCCGTGCCGGAGCGCTCGCGCCGTGCCGCCGAGCTCCTGACCGGCCAGCCGGTCGCCGCCGACGACACGGATGCGCTGGCGCGCGCCATCGCCGACCTGATGGCCGACGTCGGCTGCCCGACGACGATCACCGAGGTCGGCTACAGCGAGGCTGACATCCCCGACCTCGTGGCCGGCGCGATGCTCCAGCAGCGCCTGCTCGCGTGCGCCCCGCTCCCGATTGGCGAAGCCGAACTCGAGCGCGTCTTCCGCGACTCCCTCTAACTGACCAGAGGGGTCTGGCCCCTTTGTGTGATCAGAGGG
>CAJCBN010000228.1 GCA_903960645.1 uncultured Actinomycetes bacterium
CTCCGCACAGTCGGCGAGATCCGCGATCGTCCGCGCGACCCGCTGGATGCGGTGGATGCCGCGCGGCGACAGCGCCAACCGTCGCACCGCCTCGTCGACCAACTGCACGCAGGCGGCGTCGAGCCCCGCGATCTCGTCGAGGCGGTCCACGGGGATGTCGCCGTTGACCTGCCCGCGCCGCTGCTGGCGCTCGCGCGCCGCGCAGACGCGCTCCCGCACCGCGGCCGTCGACTCGGGCCGATCGACGCGCAAAACCTCGGGCGCCGGCAGCCCCAGCCGCACCCCCACGTCGATGCGGTCGAGCAGGGGGCCGCTGGCCTTGCGCTGGTACGCGATTACGCGCTCGCGGGCGCAGGTACAGCCACCGGGGCCACCCCCGCCGCACGGGCACGGGTTCATCGCGGCAATCAGCGAGAAGCGCGACGGCAGCAGGACGCTGCCCGATGCCCGTGAGATCCGCACCATGCCGTCCTCGATCGGGGCGCGCAGAGCCTCCAGCGCATCGCGCCGGAACTCCGGCAGCTCGTCGAGAAACAGCACGCCGCCCGTCGCCAGCGTCACCTCGCCCGGACGGATACGCACGCCACCGCCGACCAGCGCAGCCATGGTGGCCGAATGGTGCGGCGCGCGGAACGGCGGCACCCGCAGGAGGCCGGCGCCGGGTGCGAGGACGCCCGCCGCAGAGTGGATGCGAGTCGCGAGCAGCGCCTGCGCATCGTCGAGCGGCGGCAAGATGCCCGGCAGCCGCTTGGCCAGCATCGACTTGCCGACGCCCGGCGGCCCCACCATCAGCAGGTTGTGGCCACCGGCCGCGCAGATCTCGAGGGCACGCCGCGCCGACGGTTGGCCGCGCACGTCGACGAGGTCCGGCAGCAGCGCGCCGTCGTTTGCCGGCGCCGCCACCCAGTCGCTGGGTCGCTCCTCGCCGTTCAGGACGCGCACCGCCATCTGCAGGCTGTCGCAGCCGAGCGGTCGGCAGCCCGGCACCAGGGCGGCCTCGCTGGCGCACTCGCTCGGGCAGAGCAGGGCCGGACGACCCAGGCGCACCGCGGCCTCGGCGACCGACAGGATCCCCGGCACGGGCCGCAGGCGTCCGTCGAAGGCCAGCTCGCCGACGGCCGCCACCTCGTCGACGAGGCTCGCGTCGACCGCGCCGTGCCCGGCCAGCACCGCCAGGGCGATCGGCAGGTCGAAGCCCGCGCCCTCCTTGCGCACCTCGGCCGGCGCGAGGTTGACGAGGATGACCGACGACGCCGTATCGACCCCCGCGGCGAACGCCGCCGAGCGGATCCGCGCCCGCGCCTCCTGCAGCGCCTTGTCGGGCAGGCCGACGATGGTGCAGCAGGCGCGGTTGGGATCCGCTCCGTCGTTCACGTACACCTCGACCTCCACGGGCGTGGCGTCGAGACCGGTCAGGGCGAAGGCATGGGCGCGAGTGAGCATGTCCCCCACGCTCGCAGCCGACGTGCGCCCGGCGAGCGTTGCGGCGCTACGGGAAGCGCGTGGAGCGGCGCCCGTGACGCTCCGACGTCACCGAGTTGCGGAGGATGCGCACGCGCCAGCCGTCGATCGCCACGACATCGATGCGCGTGCCGGTCGCCCACCGGTGACGCCGCTGGAGCACGCCGGCCGCACGCACCAGCCGCTCGGCCTGCGCCCACGACAGCGCGTGCGTGGCCGCCACGCGAGCGCCGCGGCGCCGCCGCTTCACCTCCACGACGACGAGCAGGCGTCCCCGTCGGCAGACGAGGTCGACCTGCCCCGCACCGGTCCGCACGTCGCGCCCGACGATCAGGTACCCGTGCAGGAGGTAGAGCAGCGCGGCGAGCAGCTCGCCATCGCGCCCCGCCTGCGCTGGTGTCCTACGCAGCCAGCGAGATCGGCGCGAAGGAGTGCCGGTGGGCACGACACGGTCCGAGTCGCGTGATGGCCTCCCGATGCACCGCCGTGCCGTACCCCGCGTGCGCGCCGAAGCCGTAGCCCGGCGTCAGCGCGTCGAGCTGCTCCATCACGCGATCGCGCGTCGTCTTCGCGATGATCGATGCCGCCGCGATCGCCGCGCTCGTGGCGTCGCCCTTGACGAGCGCCCGGTGGACACGCGCCTGCTGCGGCAGCGCGAAGCCATCCACCAGCAGCTCGCAGTCCGCCGGCGGCTGCAGCAGGTCGAGCGCGCGGCTCAGGCTGCCCAGGTTCGCCGCCTGGATGCCGTGCTCGTCGATCTCCGCGCTCGAGATGGCCACCACCGAGATCGCCACCGCCGCCGCGCCGATCAACAGCGCGAGCTCATCGCGGCGCGCCACGGCAAGCTTCTTCGAGTCGTTGAGGCGCTCCAGACCGCTGATCTGGTCCGCCGTCAGCGCCCCCGGCTCGAACAGCACCGCCGCCGCCACGATCGGGCCGGCCAGCGCGCCCCGGCCCGCCTCATCCGCACCCGCCACGAAGCGGGCGCCGAGCGCGCGGTCGTAGCGCAGCAGTTCGCGTCCGGCGGGCGGTCGGGAGGCCATGGAGACGAGCCTAGTCGCCGCGGCGGCGCACCCACCGCGCGGACCCGCGCCAGGAACGCGCCTAGAGGACCTTAATGCGGTTGATCGGGGTCAGGATCGCGACCACGCGTCCCGCGATCGCGTCCACCGGCACCGCGCCGTACACGCGCGAATCGATCAGCTGACCCGAGCGATCGTCCGACATCACCCAGACCGTGCCCTCCGGAATGCGGATCGGCCCGAAGTCCGGCGTCGGCGTCTTCAGGTACAGGAGCTCGCTCGGATTGCCGCAGCCATCCTCCGGCTGCGGACCCACCGTCGCGTCGGGCAGGTTCTCGCAGAGGTACAGCTTGCCGTCGGCCGCGCCCACGATCTCACCGGCGACGCCGACGATGCGCCCGACACCCGCGATCGGCTCGGACTCGCCGAGTGCCGCATCCACGCCCGCGAACTTGTCGACCACCACGATGTCGCCCACGCCCGCCGTCGACAGCCACTTCGGCTGCACCAGCACGCGATCGCCCGACAGGATGCGATCGCCCATCGCGGCGCGCGGCACGTCCACGCCGTGCGGCCCCTCGCGCAGCGCGGTACCAACCACGAGGGCGCAGACCACGAAGCCGAGCGCCAGCGCCACCAGGGAGTACGTCGTCGGCCAGTTGAAGCCCTCGCCCGGTACCTTGCGGATCGAACGACGCCGCAGGAAGCCCACCAGCGAGGCGCCCAGCGGTCCGAGCCCGATCGCCAGCACGCCGGCCGTCAGACCCTTCGAGCCACGCAGCGCGGCGTCGAGCACCGCCGCTGCCGCCCACAGGCCCCACACCGCCGCCGCGCCCCACATCAGCGGCGGCCAGATCACCGCGCCGATGATCAGCAGCAGCACCGCGAGCAGACCGCCGAGCGGACGCGGCCAGCGCATGATCCGCGCAATGCCGAGAAACCGTGGCGGGCGTTGCAGGCTATTGCGGCGCCGTCGGCGGTTGAA
>CAJCBN010000229.1 GCA_903960645.1 uncultured Actinomycetes bacterium
CTTGCGTGCGGTGGATGCCGCAATTCACGACCTCCGCGTCGCTGTTCTCGACCCCGAACTGGCCGCCCAGCGCAGCCCTAAGGATCAGTAGCGTTCGCCGAGTTCTCACAACATGACGACTGGTACGACGCGGTCTATGACGGTGCAGCCTGCCCGAGGGGTATGACGTGGACGGCTTCCTGCGCTACGCGCGGCTCACGCCGTAGCGACACTCGAGCGACACATCGCTGGCGTCACGCCGTCACATGTATTGGCGAATGACGTCCTCGAGTACGAGCTGATCGTCGGTCGTCCACTGGGCGATCACCTGCCGGTTTCGGCGCGCGTCGACATCACGGACGATGTCGAGCCAGCACTGCTCGTGCTGTGCGATCACGACCTGGTTCTGGAAGTGGATCTTGAAGGAGAAGATCCCGTCGAGGGTGATCTCGTCAAGCTCGCCGGTGACGGGGATGGCGTATCCGAGCCTGCGTAGCCCCTCCTGCACGCGGATGATCTCCGCGGGATCGCTGTCCTGCAGCGCCGATACGACGACCCGGGGAGCGGCTGCGCGGAGGAGGAACGAGTAGACACCGAAGTTGTGTGATGTGACGTCCGGGTACAGCTCGCTCGCCTTGGCGAGGGTTTGCCAGGGAAAGTAGGGCCCCGGGTCGAGCTTGCGGCCGGGGGCCCAGTCCGAGTGCGCGATCACGAAGCGTGGATCCAAGCCCTCGGTGTCCCGCACGAGGGCGTCCATGACCTGGATGGTGCGGCGAATCTGGTCCTCGGGAAATGGTGTTATGGCGTTATTCACGTTCTCGATCCCGTAGGACCAGCTGTTCATGTCCCCGGTCAGTCCCCCGCCTCCGACGAAGGGATTGAGTGCACTCGACGGCAGGAGCGCGCCACTGCCGGCCTGATGCGCCCGGTGTTCCGGAGCGACAAGCAACTGGACGAACGGAGCCTCCGCGGGCACCAGGTAGTGCGCGGAGTTGCCACCGTCGGCCAGAGACAGCTTCAGGCTCGCGTCGTAGTCGTCGTAGGTGTAGTGCTGCACGATCCACCGGGGCGTGGCGCCCGCGGTACGGCTCGCGAAGTTGTTGACGACGCCGGGCCGGGGATCATCGGACCGTTCGTCGGTCCGTGAGGGCTCGGTCCGAAGGTAGTCCGAGCGCAGGTCCAGGTGCTCGACCACCAGGTCTGCCGCCGCCTGCTGCGTCCGCTGAGAGGGCGGAACGATCGGGTCGCCGTCCATGAAGGCGTCGAGCCAGCCGGCGAGCATGAGCAGGAGCAGCAGGCGTCGCGACGCGTCGATTCGCCCCGCGGCGTGCCGCGCTGCGAGTTCCTCGACATACGTCATGTCGATCAGCTCGCCGAGGAATGCGCTCTGCCGGATGGGCGCGAGCAACGCATCGGGATGTCGTGTGAGCCACTGGCGCAGGGGCGTTGGGAAGCCGAGTTTTGGGCGTTGCTCCGTCGACGCCGGGAGACGGCCGCGGAACGCGCGCCGCAGGATCCACTTCGTCGTGCCGTCGCGGTACTTGAGGGAATCGGGGACGCGGGCGCTGATGCGCGCCACGTCGAGGTCGAGGAAGGGCACCCGCAGCTCGAGCGAGCTCGCCATCGACATCCGGTCGGCCTTGGCCAGGATGTCGTCCGGGAGCCAGCTGTGGACGTCGATCAGCTGCATGCGCCGCGACTCGGGCAGATCGGTGAAGCCCGGCGTGGTCAGCGCGAGGTCGCGGCCGGGCCGGACGTGCGGTTCGATGGTGGCTGAGCGCAGCAGTCGGGAGATCTCGTCCGGGGCGAACGCGCCGTAGCCGCCACCGAAGTAGCGGTCTTCAAGGGCGGTCGAGGCCCGACGCAGGTAGTTGACACCGGGGAAGGCGACCTCCGACCGCCCCAGCCGGGCAGCCAGCGCCCGCAGCGGCCGCGGCAGCCGCCGCACGCGGTCGACCGCGAAGGGCTCGAGGTAGACGCGATACCCGCCGAACAGCTCATCCGCCCCTTCACCCGACAGGACGACGGACACGTGCTCGCGGGCGGCCTTCGCCAGAAGGTAGAGCGGAAACGCCGACGGGTCACCGACGGGTTCGTCAAAATGCCACGCGATATCGGGCAGCGCGCCTACGAAGTCGTCTGCCGTCATCGTGATCTCGTGGTGGTCGGTGCCGATGCGATCTGCCACCTCTCGCGCCGCGTCGAACTCGTCGAGCTCCTCGAAGCCGATGGTGAAGGTCTTCAGCGGCCCGCGGCCCGCGGCCTGCAACTGCTCCTGGGCGAGAGTGGCGATCACGGCGCTGTCGATGCCGCCGCTGAGGAAGGCGCCGACCGGTACGTCGCTGATCAGATGACGGGCGACCGACTCCTCCATGGCGGTGCGGAGCTGCGCGGCCAATGCGTCCTCAGCCTCCGGCGCGACGTCGTCGAACGCGTACGTCCAATAACGCTGAATCTCCATGCTCCCCGACGCGAGGTCGACGCTGGCGAAAGACCCGGCCGGTAGGCGGTAGATGCCTGCGAAGAACGTCTCGGACAGCGGGTTGTGCTGCAGCGACAGGTAGTTGACCAGGGCATCGCGGTTCAGCACCCTGGGGCAGGTGGGGTCGGCGAGCAGCGCCTTGATCTCGGATCCGAAGGAGACGAGCGACCCGTCGGGGGACAACCGGTAGTAGAGCGGCTTGATGCCGAACGGATCGCGCGCGAGGACCAGGCGGTTGCGCGGCTCGTCGTAGATGGCCAGCGCGAACATCCCGCGCAGGGACCGGAGCAGCTCCGGGATCGCCGCATGGCCGCCGGCCTCGTACAGCCGCAGAACCGTCTCGGTGTCGCAGCGTGTCCGCGACGGCACGCCCTGGAGCAGCGGGCCCTCCGCAAGC
>CAJCBN010000230.1 GCA_903960645.1 uncultured Actinomycetes bacterium
CGCCGCCATCGACGATCAGCGTGCCGGCCGTGCCGCGGATGGCACCCAGCACCGGGCGATCGGTGCGCTCGTCGGGGGTGAAGCGATCGACGCGGGGCGAGACTTCCTCAAAGCGGCAGGCGGGCATAGACTCCACGGATGATACGCGTTGCGCGCCCACCAGTGGACGTTCTCAGCAGTGCCGACATCGCACGCATCGACGCGGCGTGGCGCACGATCGTGAGCGAGTTCGGCGTGCAGTTCGAGAACCCGCATGCGCTCGCGCTGCTGCAGGAGGCGGGGCAGCGCGTCGATGGCGAGACCGTCTTCTTCGACGCCGACTGGGTCGCCGCACAGGTTGCGCTGGCGCCGTCCACGTGGACATGGCATGCCCGCAATCCCGCGCGCGATATCCCGATCGGGCAGGGGCTCACGTCGTTCGCGCCGGCCTACGGTGCGCCGTTCACGACCTGCGGCGGCGAGCGCCGGAACGGCACGCTCACCGACCTGCGCAACCTCGTCGCTCTCATCCAGGATGCTGACGAGCTCGATGTGGCGGGCGGCGTGGTGCTCGAGGCACAGGACGTGCCCGTCGAGCATCGGCATCTGCAGCTTCTGCGCACGCTCGCCGTGGACTCGGACAAGCCGTTCATGGCCGCCGTCAGCTCGCCGGAGGCGGCCGAGGACTCGGTGCGCATCGCTGACCTCGTGCTCGGAGGCCTCGACGGACGCTGCGCGATGACCGCGATCGTCAACTCGAACTCGCCGTTGCGCTGGGACGAGCGGATGAGCGACGCGATGATGATCCTCGCCCGGCACGGGCAGGCGCCGATCGTCATGCCCGGCGCGCTGCTCGGCGCGATGGCGCCCGTCACGCTTGCCGGCGGCATTGCGCAGATGCTGGCCGAGGCCTTCGCCGCGATTGCGCTGATCCAAACCGTCAACCCGGGCAATCCGATCCTGCTCGGCATCGGCACGCCGATCACCGACATGCAGTCCGGCGCGGCCGGGTTCTCCGGTCCGGAGCTCTCGCGCGGCATTCTTGCGGCCGGCCAGCTCGCGCGCCACTACGGCCTGCCCACGCGCGCGCTCGGCGGCGGCCTGACCACCAGTCAGGTGACCGACGCGCAGGCCGGCTGGGAGAGCATGCAGGTGATGAAGGCATCGCTCGACGCGCATGCCGACGTGGTGATGCACGCCGCGGGCTGGCTCGACGCCGGCCTCGTGACGGGCTACGAGAAGCTGATCTGCGACCTCGACATCATCGCGTCGCTGTGCGTGGAGTACGGGCCGGTGATCGTCGACGACGAGGAGCTCGCGCTCGACGCCATTCGCGAGGTCGGCCACGGGGGACATTTCTTCGGCGTCGATCACACGATGACGCGCTTCCGCACGTGCTTTCATCGGCCCGTCGTGGCCTCGAAGCAGAACATCGAGCGCTGGCGCGCGGCCGGGTCGCTGACGGCCGAGCAGCGTGCCGAGGTGGTCTGGCGCGCGCGGCTTGAGGATCATGTGTCGCCGCCAATCGACGCGGGCGTCGCGCGCGAAGTCGATGCGTATATCGCGGCCCGTACGCTCGAGCTGGGGTAGACGACTGCGGTGACACAGGCGGGCGGCCGGCGGGTCGTCGACGCCGGCCGCCCTGTGTGTCCAGAACGCTGCGGGGTCGTCTGCCGCTTCGTTGCGTCTGTACCGGGGCTGACGCGGCTGCGCGGGAGATCTGACGCGGGAAACCCGCAGAGCCCGTGCGCAATGACCCGAGGATCGTCGGTGCGCTGGCCCGCTCAGCCGGGCGCGCGCCGCGCGAGCTGTGAGCCCTGCACCGAGTTGACGGCGTCGAGCACGATCGCATCCCCGCGCCAGCGGTCGTCGGAGTGCTCGATGGGCGTGCCGTCGCTGGCGAAGACCGTGCGCTCTTGGCGCAGCAACGGCGTGCCGGGCCGCCCGCGCAGCAGCGCGGCATCGCCGGCCTCGGCCGCGACCGCGCTGATGCGATGGTGCCCCGAGGCCACCTCGACGCCGTGCTCGGCGAGGGTCGCGTAGACGCTGCCGGTCTCCAGATCGGCATCGACGAGCAGGGCGCCGATGCGCTCTGGGTACGCCGCGTGCTCGACCATCACCGGTACGCCGTCGAGCAGGCGGACGCGGACCATCGTCCAGACGAGGTCGTGCTCGCCGATGCGCAGCTCTCGCGCCACGGCTGGGTCGACGGGACGTCGCACGAGCTCCACCATC
>CAJCBN010000231.1 GCA_903960645.1 uncultured Actinomycetes bacterium
ATCGCAGACGCCGTGCTGCTGGGCCTTCGGGATCTCGCGTCGTGGCTCGACCTTGGGGCCGATCGTCAACGAGATCTCGAGTCCTGTCGCCTCGGTGATGCGCAGCAGGGTTTCGAACGTCGGGGTGTGGTCGCCGAGCTCGAGTCGCGCGACCTGCGGCTGCGACATGCCGACGAGCTTCCCGAAGGCCGTCTGCGACAGCCCGTGGTCGTAGCGGTACTTGAGCACGGCGACGCCCACGGTGCTCTGGATCGCCGTCGCGTACCAGAGGCGGCGGTACGGCGTGTCCTCGGCGGCATTGCCCGCCTCGGCCTCGGCCTGGGTGATCCACTTGGCTGCCGGCTTGGGTGCCATCTCGCGTTCCATGCTATCAGTGACATAGATGTTCATCGTGTTCCTCGTCGAATTCGGCCAGGCGATCGTGGGCGTCGCCGATGGCGCGGCGGAAGCCGCGGCGGTCGTGTGTCGCCTCAGGTGCGAGCGCAAGGAGGACAGTGCCGCCCCCACGAGGCGCGAAGAGCACGCGGTGACGCGACCGTCCGCGGCGCGGCCGAAGCTCTCGCAGCGACACCCGACCTGGTGTCCGCACGGCACTGGTGTGGGGGAATCCGAGCCGCGGCCCGGACGTCTGCAGGATGACGATCGCGTGCTCAACGGCTCGCGCCTCACCGGTATCGCTACGACCCAGCAGGGCGAGCTCGCGCGCAAAGGCCGGATGACGGATGGGTGGCGGGTACTCCATGTCGCCACCGTCGCGGAGTTCGCGGCACATGTCCGTGCCGCGGGCGTACGTGTCGCGCGCAGACACGGCAGCGCGGCAGTACGCGGGCTACGTCATCCGCTCCACCTGCGCCACCGTCGGCTCTCACGGACCCGGGGGTCTCACGTGCGGTCGGCAGCCCCGAACCCGCCCCCGCCGGCGCCGACGAGGATGATCACGTCGCCCTCGTGCAGCGTGACGTAGCCCTTGCCGTGCACGACCTCGGTCTCGCCGGTCGCGGCGCGTCGGATCGCGGCGTAGCCAGGCGCGCCGCTGCCGCCGCCCTCGCGGCCGCCGGCGCCGAAGCGCGGATCCGTCTGCTCGACGTAGAACATGCCGTCACTCGCGGTGGCCAGCAGGCGGTAGTCGCGGCGGATGCCCATGCCGCCGCGGTGGCGGCCCGTGCCGCCGGAGCCGTCGACGAGCTCGGTGCGCTCGATCAGCCATGGGTACTCGAGCTCGGCGATCTCGGCGGGCAGGATCGCGCAGTTTGAGGTGTACGGGTCGATGCCGTCGTCGCCGTCGGCATTGCGACGTGCGCCACCACCGCCGCCGAGGATGTCGGCAAGCAGGGTGAGGTCGCCGCTGCGCGGATCGACGGCCTGGAAGACCAGCGCGGGGAACGACACCTGGCTGCCGGCGATGGCGTGGTCGGGCAGCAGGGTGGAGAGCGCATCGATGATCACGTCGGTCAGGCGCTGCACCGCGAGGTGCCGCGCGGAGAGCGCCGTCGGAAACGTGGGGTTGTAGAGCGTGCCCTCGGGGATGATCATGCGGACGCGACTGGCGAGCCCCGCGTTGTGCGGCACGTTGCCGCCGAGGAACGCGCGCACGGCGAAGTACGCAGCGGCGTGCGCGCTCGCGATCGGCACGTTCATGCCGGAGGGGATCTGCGGCGAGCAGCCGGACAGATCCACGACGAGCGTGCCATCGTCGACCGTGAGCCGCGCGTGGACGCGCACCGGGTCCGTGTCCTCAAAGCCGATGTCGTCGAGGAAGCCCTCGGCCACGACCGCGTCGGCCGGCCACGACCGAAACAGCGCCTCGGTGCGCCGCGCGGTCTGGTCGACGAGCGCCTCGAAGCCGCCGAGCACGAGCGGTAGCCCGTAGCGCTCGATCGTCTCGGCGAGCCGCTGGTTGCC
>CAJCBN010000232.1 GCA_903960645.1 uncultured Actinomycetes bacterium
CGAGGACGTGCTGCCCGTCGAGGAGCGGCATCACTGGTCGTACGTGCGCAAGCACGGGCAGATCGACATCGGCGAGCTCGTCGCCACGGTGCAGCGGACGTGCCTCGGCGTGCCGCAGTTCGAGGCCGCGGGCGCCGGCGAGGCGAGCGCCGCAGCGAGCGTGCTGCAGCGCCTCTCGCCGCGTCAGCGCGAGATCATGGCGCTGGCTGCGACGGGGCTCGATGCGCGTGCGATCGCGGATCAGGTGCACCTCACCCATGTGTCGGTGCGCCGCGAGTTGTCCCGCGCCTACAAGATCCTCGTCCCCACAGCCGGAGCCGGCACCGATCTGCGCACTGCAGCCGTGCTGGAGTACCTGCGGGCTAGCGGGGGCACCGGATCCGGAGTTCGGTGACGTGAGCACCGACGGGCGCTCGCACCAGCGCGTCCGCGGCGCGCTCGGGGACGTCATCTCGATGATCCTCGGCCCGGGCAGCTTCGAGGCGTGGGCCGTGTTCTGGATCGTGCTGCTCTGCATGCTGGTCCGCGCCTCGGTGCTGGCCAACGTCTTCGCCACGAGTGGCGGGATCTTCCGCACGAATCTCCTGCTGATGTGCGGTCATGCGGCGGTCGTCGCGACCGTGGCCGGGGTGCTGTTTGTCGTCGTGCCCCGTGCGCTGGAACGGGTTAGGCCGCTGCGCGGGGCCCCGGTTGGCCGCGCCCGCTACCTCCTCGTGATCCTGATCGTCGCCATCGTCACGACGGGTGCCCTGATCGTCATGCATCGCGTGGTCCTGATCCCGTCGATCCCGATCTCGCTCCTGTTCCGGCCGCTGGCGAACGCGATCGCCGGCAACTTCGCGTTCATCCTGCCGGTGCTGCTGCTCACGAACGGCATCGCCTCGCGCTTTGCCCAGCGCCAGCGACGCACCGAGGTCGTGCTGCGGAGCGAGCTCGCGTCGGTGCGGACGGAGCGCATTACGCTGATCGCCGCCGACGAGCGCGTGCGGAGCGAGATCGCCCGCGCGCTGCACGATGACGTGCAGACCGAGCTCCTGCGCGCCACGCTCCGGCTCTCGACCGTCGCGGACGCCGTGCCGACCGAACGCCGCGAGGAGTTCGCACTGGCGCTGGCCGAGATCGAGCACGCCCGGGAGCACGGCGTGCGGGCGGTCGGGCGGCGGCTGGCGCCGCCGCTGGGGACGCTTGGGCTGGTGGCGGCACTGCGCGAGCACTGCGATGCCTTCGGCGGCGTGCTCGACGTGGAGCTCGACGCCGACGACGCGTTCCGGGCGCGGTTTCTTCGGACCGAGGATGACGATCCCGTCGCGATCGCCATCTACCGCACCGTCGAGCAGGGCCTCCAGAACGCGCTCAAGCATGCGCGGGCGCGGCACGCACGCCTGCGACTGGCGATGGGTGAGGGGTCTCAGGTCCGGCTCGAGCTGATCACGGATGGGCAGCTGTTGGCTGCCGATTGGCAGCCGGGGCTCGGCGCCACGGTGATCGACACCTGGGTCGATGCCGTCGGCGGTAACTGGTCGTTACGGCCGGGCGATCCCGACGGCGCGGTGCTGACGGCGACGTTCGGCCGTTAGCGGCGGTGTTCATGACCGCGTGTGGGGGCTGACTGGTCGCCAGGTCAGGCGTGTCGCTGCTCACCAACCAGCCGCTGGCGCGCCGAGCGGCTGACGTCCGCAGGCTGCGCGACTACCCCGTCACGGCAGACGGCGTCGTCACCGAGCAGGTCGGCGTGCGGCATGTGACCTGCTTCGTCTTGACGGTCCTGGCGATCACGACGCCGTTCTTCAGCGCCTGGGTCGAGATCCGCCACGTGCCCTGCCCGACGGACAGCGTGCACGCATAGACCTTGCGCGGGCCGCGCGCGGTCGTGACGCTGGCCACGGTGCACCGGCCCCTGACGACGGCACCGGACTGCCGGGCGATCTGGCTGACCGTGCTGGCACCCGCCGGGAGCATGCCCGTCGTCGTGCAGGCGGCGCCCTGGCAGCGAGTCGCACCGGGCACCGGCACCACGCGAGGGCTGGTGGGTATCTCGGTGGACGCGGGTGTCACAGCGGGGGTGGGTGGCGTGGGCGTTGTCGTCGTGGGAGCAGGTGCCGGCGTGGGTGCTGGCGTCGGCGGAGGGGCTGAGGTGGTCCAGCTGAGCACGGTGTCGCTTCCGGTGTA
>CAJCBN010000233.1 GCA_903960645.1 uncultured Actinomycetes bacterium
ACCTCCATCTCCAGCGGTCCCGCTTCGGGGTGGTAGGCGCCGTAGCCGCCGAAGTAGCCGGTCATGACCACCGCGTCGACCTCGTCGGCACGCAGCATGGTGTCGACGAGCCCGTGGAAGTGCCAGAGGATCGAGGCGTCGGCGCCAGCGAGATCGACCGGATTGTTCGGCGCGTTGTGCTTCAGGAACGGCTGTAGCGCAGCTTTCGTAGCGGCCGAGAAGGTCGCCATCTCGAGGCCGGCCTCGATCACCGTGTCACTCGAGACGACGCCATGACCACCGCCGTCGGCGACGATGCCGATGCGGCGCCGGCCGAGGCCCTTGCCGGTGCGCAGCGTGGAGACCGCGTCGACGAAGGCCCCCGGCGTGTCGACCACGACGGCGCCGGCGTCGCGCAGGATCGCGCGTAGGACACGCGACTCAGCCGCGAGGTTCCCCGTGTGCGACGCCGCCGCGTGGGCGCCCGCCGCCGTGCGGCCGCCGGCGAAGACAACGACGGGCTTGATGGCAGCGGCCTCCCGCACGGCGTCAGCGAAGTCAAGGCCATCCTTGGGCGACTCCACGTAGGCACCCACCACCTTGGAGGCATCGTGATGCGCGAAGTCGCGGATCACGTCGGCGAGCGTCAGGTCGGCCTGGTTGCCGACGCTGGCGAAACGGGTCAGGCCCTGCCCGGAGCGCTCGAGGAGCAGTGCGACCTCGAGGGCGAGATTGCCGCTCTGCGTGGCAAACGCCAGATCGCCGGACGGGAAGGTCCCGCCGTAGACGTTGAGCTGACCGAGATCGTCGTAGAGGCCGAGGCAGTTGGGGCCGAGCAGCACCGCGCCGGCCGCCCGCACCTCCTCCACCAGCGCCTCCTGCACGACGAGGCCCTCGGCGCTGGTCTCACCGAACCCGGAGGTGATGATCACGAGCGCCTTGGCGCCGAGCGCGAGCGACTGCGTGACGGCATCGGGGACGCCGGGTGCAGGCACGACGATCACCGCGAGATCGACGGGCGCGGCGACGTCCGCGATCGCCGTGTGAACGGGGAGCCCGTAGAGCTCGCCACCGCGCAGGCTCACGAAGTGCGTGCCGCGGAGGTGCTGATGATCGCCAAACGACTTGGACACCCACCCGCCCCACTTCAGCGTGTCTGCCGTCGCCCCGACGAGCAGCACGCTCTTCGGCTCGAACAGCGGCGTGAGGTCGCGGCGCTGGATCAACGGACCTCCTGAGAATCAATGGCGAGGGTGGCGGCGACGCCGCGCTTGACGAGGGCGTTGGCGAGGATGACGCGCTGGATCTCGGAGGTGCCCTCCCAGATCCGATCCACACGGAGCTCGCGCAGCAGGCGCTCGGCGCTATTGCGCCGCATGTAGGCGCGCCCGCCCCACGTCTGCACGGCACGATCGGCACAGACGTAGGCACGCTCGCTCGCGAAGAGCTTGGCCATGCTGGCCCGTGCGTGCACGAGCTTCGGCGCGGCGCCGTCGTCGAACATTTGGGCGCATTGATACGTCAGCAGGCGCCCTGCCACGCAATCGGCGGCGGAGTCGGCCAGCGGGAAGCTGACGCCTTGGAACTCCATGATCGGCTGGCCGAACTGCTCGCGCTCGGTGGCCCAGGTGACGGCCTCGTCGAGCAGGCGCTGCATGGCGCCGACGCAGCGGGCGGCGATGTGGATGCGCTCCTCGACGAACCAGGCGTGCTGCCCCTCGCCGCCGCGGCCGATCTGGCTGGGCCCGCCGAGCACCGCGCTCTCCGGGACGACGCAGTCGAGGCGGTAGGTCGGGTGCCCGTCCGGGAAGACGTGGGTGAACAGCGGGTCGTCGATGATCTCGACGCCGGGGCACGGCAGGTCGACCAGAAACAGCGTGGGCAGCAGGTCGCCAGCGTCGAGGACGTTGGCCATCACGATCAGGAAGTCCGCATGGTCGCCGCTCGTGACGAACCACTTCTCACCGCGGATGCGAAAGCCGCCCTCGACGCGCTCCGCGATTGCCTTGATGCCAGAGGCATCGGAGCCGGCATCACGCTCGGTGACGGCGTAGGCATCGGCACGTTCGCCGGCCAGGGTCGGGCGCAGGTACGTCTCGATCTGCTCGGGCGTGCCGAGCGCCAGCACGTTGTAGCCGCCGCCCATCAGCCACCAGAGGCCGTTCGTAATGCGTCCGAGCTCCTCGTGGACGATGACGTGCTCCATCATCTTCCAGCCCTGCCCCCCGTGCTCGGGGGCATGGTTGCCGCCAACCAGCTCGAGCTCACGGGCCAGCCTGCGGATCTCCGTCTTCACGTCGTCGGGTACGCGACCGCCGGCCTCCTCGGCGGCTACCTCGTGCGGAATCAGGGCGTCGGCAAAGCGGCGGGCCCGCGCGCGCAGATCCTGCTGCTCCGGGGTGAGGGAGAAGTCCATGGTGCTCCGATCAGTCGTCGCTGAGGACGATCAGCCCGTCGAGCGCGACACCAGTGCCATCGCGGATGACGAGCGGGTTGACGTCGATTTCCGCCACGCGGGGGAAGTCGTGGGCGACGCGGCCGAGGGCGACGAGCGTCTCGGCGACGATCACGACCTCCGCATCGGCCAGGCGGTGCTGCAGTGGGCCGACCGAGCGCACGAGGCGTTCCGCGTCGGCCTGCGAGATCGGCGCGAGCGCCGCGCGGGCGGTATCGCCCACGGCCTCGGCCCAGGAGCCGCCGACACCGACGACCACGAGCGGGCCGTAGAGCGGGTCGCGCACGAGTCCGCACAGCACCTCAGTGCCGCCGCGGATCTCCTCGCAGACCAGCACAGGCGCGCCGATCTGCTCGGCGGCGGCCGCCGCTCGGTCGGGATCGGTGCAGCCGAGGATGACGCCCCCGTACTTCTCTTTGTGGGCGGGTCCGTCCACCTTGACGACGACGGTGGCACCGATCTCCGCGGCCGCGGCGTGCGCCTCGGCCGGGTTGGCGGCGCGCAGCTCGCGCGGGGCCCGCACGCCGTAGCGCCCGAGGACGCTCTTCGCATCGGCCTCGGCGAGATGTCCCGCCTCGCGCTCGAGCTCGGGACAGGCTGGTGTCTCCCATGGCGCGGGAGCCTCCGGCTTGGTGGGACGCCACTGGGCGGCGCGGGCGATCGCCCGCATGCCCATCCCGGCGCCGATCAGCACCGGCACGCCGCCGCGGGCCGCGTTCAGGACCGCAGTATCGGAGGGGTCGGAGACCGCAGTCGACAGCACAGCGCAGAAGGTGTCGGTCTCAAGCGCCACGTCCGCCATGGTCGTGCAGGCGTCCTCAGCGTTCTCGCGCTCGCCGTTGCTGAAGCGCCACGACTGATCGATGTTGATGACCACGTTGTCGACCTCGGGGTGCTTCGCACAGCGCCGCACGAGGTCGGGCACGATCTCCTCCGGCTCGCCGAACGCCCAGTAGTCGATGGGGTTGTGGACGCCGTGGAACGGCCAGGCCGCGTCGATCTCGGCCGCCAGGTCAGCGGGCAGCGTCATCAGCGGCATGCCCGCCGCGTCGGAGACATCGGCGACCAGTTCCGCCTCGCCGCCCGAGTTGGTCAGCAGCACGGTGCGCAGTCCGCGCGGGCGCCGCGGCGTGCCGAGCACCTCAAGCTGCTCGAGCCAGTCGCCGTAGTCGTCGACGCGAATCGCGCCGTAGGATCGGCAGAGGGCATCGAAGGAGCGATCAGAGCCGACGATCGCTCCGGTGTGCGCCATGGCGTTGCGCGCAGCCACCTCAGAACGTCCGACCTTGAGAATCACGACCGGCTTGCCCGCGTCGGCTGCGCGCTCGAGCGCCGCGCGGAAGGCGACGGGGCGGC
>CAJCBN010000234.1 GCA_903960645.1 uncultured Actinomycetes bacterium
GGCGGCGTCCTCGAAGTGCTCCTCGAGGACCGCCAGGTGGAGGCCGCCGGTGACGACGAGCTCCGTCTCCTCGAGGACCTCGCGGCGCGCGGCCTCGAGTGGCTCCTCGCCGGGCTCGATGCGCCCGCCCGGCAGCGCCCAGCGCCCGAGCGAAGGCGGCTTCGCGCGCTCGATCCAGACCACGCCGGCGGGGCTGCGCAGGACACCCAGGGCGATGCGCGTGACCGTCATGGTGCGCACCGTAGCGGGGCGCTCGTGGGCACGTGGGCGTCGCAGCAACCCAGCAGCGGCCGCTCCCGAGCGACGCAGGGGTTGCCCAACCGAGCCGCGATCGACCCCCGATCCCGCTGGTAGGTTGGATTGTCCGAGATGCGCCGTTACAAGGACCAGCTGGGGTACGCCTCGCCGCTTAAGCACGCGCTGCCGGCGTTCCGCTCGCGGGACGGCCAGTTGCGGCTCGCGCAGGAGGTCGGCGACACGATCGACCGTGGCGGCCTGCTCGTGGCGGAGGCTGCGACGGGCATCGGCAAGAGCCTCGCCTACCTCGTGCCTGCGGCGCTCAGCGGTCGACGCGTCGTGGTGACCACCTCCACCAAGGCGCTGCAGGGGCAGCTGCTCAACGAGGACCTCCCGCTGGCCCGGCAGGCGACAGGTCTGGACATCACCGCGGCGGTCGTCAAGGGCCGCTCCAACTACGTCTGTCGGCTCCAGCGGGCGTTTGCGCAGCAACGGGTGCCGGCGGAGTATCAGCACGAGCTGGTGCGCCTCGACGAGTGGCTGATCCGCACGCGCGAGGGCGATCGCGATGAGCTCCCCTTCGTGCCGCACGAGGCCGTCTGGCGCGAGCTGTCGGTGGGCCCCGACCGCTGCCGCGGCGCGCGCTGCGCGGAGCGCGACGGCTGCTACGCCGAGCTCGCCCGCGAGCGGGCCACGGGCTGCCAGATCGTGCTCGTCAACCACGCGCTCTACCTCGCCGACCTGGCGCTGCGCACGGCGCGTGGCGGCGAGCCCGTGATCCTGCCCGAGCACGACGTCCTGATCGTCGACGAGGCGCACGACTTCGAGAAGATCGCCGCCGAGTCGCTGGGCGCGCGCGTGTCGGCGCCGGCGCTGTCGCGCTTCGCCCGCGACGTCGACAGCGCCTGCGCCGCAGTCGCCAAGATCCCGCCCGCCGCCGACCTGGCGCTCCTGCAGGTGCACGGGGATCGTCTCTTCAACGCGTTGCCCGAGGGGCGCCGCGTACGGCTGGACGAACAGCGCCTGCGGCTCCTGCCCCGCGACGCGGCCGACGCCATGCGGGCCGCGCTCGACGCGATCGGCGAGCGCATCAAGGAGCACTCCGACGAGTGCGAGGCCCTGGCCCGCCAGGCGCAGCGCCAGGCCTACGCGCTCGAGGCGATCCTCGCGCCCGACCACGAGGAGACGGTGGTCTGGTCGGAGCGCGATGCCCGCGGCGGCGTCGAGCTGCGCGCGGCGCCCACGGTGGTCGGGCCCATGCTGCGCGAGCACCTCTGGGACCGCCTGCACGCCGGCATCCTGGTCAGCGCCACGCTGGCAGACGGCGACGGCCTCGCCGGCATCTGCCGCCGCCTCGGCGCCGATACCGCCGCGACGCACATCGAGCCGTCGCCATTCGATATCGCCGCCAACGCGCGGCTCTACGTGCCGGCCGACATCGAGGGCGGCGGACGTACCGACCCCGAGCGCGTCGCCACGCGCATCGCCGCCCTGATCGAGGCAGCGGGTGGGCGGGCACTCGTGCTGTCACCGTCGCTCGCACGGTTGCGCCAACTCCACCTGATGGTGCGCGACCGCGTCTCCTACCCGCTGCTGTGCCAGGGCGAGGCGGCGCGCGACGTGCTCCTCGAGCGCTTCCGCAACGACGAGACCTCCGTGCTGTTCGCGTCGATGACCTTCTGGCAGGGCGTCGACATCCCGGGCCGCTCGCTCGAGCTGGTGATTCTCGAGAGCCTGCCGTTCGCCGTGCCGGACGATCCGCTGATCGCCGCGAAGTCGGAGCGCGCCGAGCGCGATGGGGGCAGCGGATTCCGCGACGTCGCCCTGCCGCACGCCGCGTTGCTGCTCAAGCAGGGCTTCGGCCGGCTGCTGCGCTCGGAGACCGATCGCGGCGTGGTCGCCGTGCTCGACTCCCGCCTCGTCACGAAGACGTACGGCAGCGAGCTCCGCGCCAGCCTCCCCGACGTGCCGTTCACCGCCTCGCTCGACGAGGTCCGCGCCTTTCTGGCGGATTAGTACCCGGAGCGGGACTCGAACCCGCACGCCTTGCGGCAATCGATTTTAAGTCGACCGCGTCTGACCAGTTCCGCCATCCGGGCTCAGCGAGGATAGAGGCTGTGGTCGGCCGGATGCGAAGTTGGTGCGATGTGGTACATATCGCGCGCCGAGGCTCACCCGCCAACGCGCTCGGGAAGCAGATGGACGACGAAGCCCGCCACCTCCTCCCGGCCTACGTCGCCGGATCGCTCGCACCAGACGATTGCTCCCGCGTGGAGCGCGCGGTGCAGGGCTCGCCCGTGCTGCTGGCCGAGGCGATGGAACTGGAGCTCGTCAACGAGCACCTGCTCGGTCTGCGGGCGGTACTCGACGCCGAGTTGCGCACCGTCGACGTCTGATCCGCTCGCGGGCCACTGCACACGGAGTTGGAGCTGGAGCAGACTAGGCCGCGAGTCCGAGCGCGAGGCCGTGCAGGATGTCGCGCTCGGAGGCGATGTAGGCGTCGGCATGCAGGGCGTCGAGCATCGCCAGCAGGACCAGCGCACCGCCGATGATCACCGGCGCGCGGCCGATCTCGATGGCCGGGTGGGCGGCACGGCGCTGCTCGGCGGTCAGCGGCGCGAGCTTGGCGATCCAGGTGGCAATGGCGTCGCGGCGGACGCGCTGGCCGTGGATCTTCGCCGAGTCGTAGCCGGGCAGCCCGAGCTCGATCGCGGCGAGTGTGGTGGCGGTGCCGGCGACGGCGATCGGGTCGGTCTCGAGCGGCAGCAGCAGGTCCGGGGCCACATGGCGATCGATCAGGTTGTCGATCTCCTCGCGCGCGACCGTCAGCTGGTCGGGTCCGACATCGTTGTCACCGAGCCAGCGCTCCGTCATGCGCACGCAGCCCGCCTGCAGCGAGACGGCGCCGAGCACGTGGGCGCCCTCGCCGACGACCAGCTCGGTCGAGCCGCCGCCGACGTCGATCACGGCCGTCCGGCCGACCGCGGGTTGCGCGGAGGTGACGCCGCGGAACGTGGCGCGCGCCTCCTCGTCGCCGGAGAGTATGCGCGCGGGAATGCCAAGGTCACGCGCGAGCGACTGCATGAAGGCCTCGCCGTTGGCGCTGTCGCGGACGGCGCTCGTACCGCTGGCGAAAATCACGTCGCAGTTGACCTCGCGGGCGCGCTCGACGTAGCCCGTCACGGCCTTGCGGGTGCGTCCCATCGCCGTCTCGGCGAGCCGGCCGTCGCGATCGACGTGCGCGCCGAGCCGGGTGGTCGTCAGCACGCGCTCGAGCTCGGTGATCTCGCCGCCATCGACGTCGGCCAGCAAGAGGCGCGTCGAATTCGTTCCCATGTCGATAACACCCACGCGCATGGCGGAAGCCTACGTGGCAGCCTCCGCGGGCGACGGTTGTCCGGTCACCAATTCGTGACCTTGCGCTAGAGTGCCCTCCACGACGCGGGGTGGAGCAGTCTGGTAGCTCGTCGGGCTCATAACCCGAAGGTCGCAGGTTCGAATCCTGCCCCCGCTA
>CAJCBN010000235.1 GCA_903960645.1 uncultured Actinomycetes bacterium
CTGATCGTCGCGGCGCTCGCACTGCTCGCCACTGTCACCGGCCTCTGCGTGGGCTGCGAGCTGTACATGCTGCTGGCGCGGGCTCGCGGCATCGCCGTCGATCGCCACCCGGCCGTCTGATGGATCGGCTCCTGATCGTCATCGCGCTGCTCGCGCTCGTCGGCATCGTGCTCGGCATTCGCCTGGCCCGGCGCGGACGCGGCACGACGCTGCCGTCGCGCGTCGATGCAAAGCGGATCGGCCTCGACGCCGGCCACGGCGAGACCGCGGTCGTGGCGTTCTCCGGCCCGTACTGCCACGCCTGCCAGCAGTGGGGCGCAGAGCTCGACGCCGCCGGCATCGCCTACCGCAAGATCGACGTGCTGCAGGAGGCCGGCCTCGCGCGCGCCCACGGCGTCACCCACACGCCGGTCGTGCTCGTCGTGGATCGAGCCGATGGTCGAGTGCTGCAGGGCTACGACACTGCCCCCGACGCGGACAGCGTCGAGCGCGTGCGCGCCCTCGTCACCGCCTGACACCGCACACCGCTTTTTCACACGTGTCCGGCGGGCTCAGTACCCTCCGCACGTGATTGGACGAGAGCCACATTCGCCTGCGCAGGATGACCTTGCGCGAGTCTTCGTGGATCTCGAACGCCTGCTCGACCGCATTCGCCGTGGTGAGCTCCTCGCGACTGACCTGGAGCAGGCGCGCCTGCGCCTCGCACTCGACGCGCTGCGCGACCTGCGCCAGTTGCAGCCGAAAGCCGCCTAGAGCTCTACCCCGGCGTGCTGCCGGCGTGCGCGACGCCGGTGCGAATCGGCGTCAACGCCTCCGCTCGTCGGCCCGTGTCTCGCCCCACCGCTCCCACGCCGAGCCGAAGGCACCGAGCAGGGCGGCGTGGAGATCATCGGGCTGCGCCGTGATCAGGCGCCGTGCCCAGCGCCGTCGTTCACGTGCACGATCCACGAAGCGGCCGTCGCCGATCGCATCGGCCTCCGCCTCGCCGGCGGTGGCGCGCGCCTCGATCGCACGACGGATGCGCGCAGCCTCGGCCGGCGACTTCTCGAGTCGCCGCAGATCGACCAGGCACTCCGGGCACGGCCGCACCTCCGCGTCCTCCACGAGCGGGCCGGCGCACGCCCCGCAGGTAGGGCAGGAGTACGCAGCCAGGCGGATGCGATCGGACTTGATGGCCTGATCCCGCTCGGCGACACGCACCCATGAGGAGTGGTCGCGCACGTCCATCTCGGTCTCGACGACGGTCAGCAGCTCCCCGTCGTACGGCCAGACGCGGATGCGATCGCCGGCGCGCAGACCCGTAATGGGGTCGACCGGGGCAACCTTCTCCTGCTCCCGCTCGGGCCAGGCCTCCGGCTCCGACTCGTCGAGCCGCACCTGTTGCGGCCCGGTGCCAAGCGGCGGCCAGTCGCGATCCTCGTCGATCCACTGGTCGAGCACCTCACGCGCTTCGTTGAGCGCTCGCGTCAGCTTCGCAGCGGCTTCCTCACGCGCGGCATCACCGAGGTGGCGATCCGGATGCGTCTGCGCCACCCGCCGCCGCCACGCCAGCAACACGCCCCGATGGTCCAGCGGCGGTGCCACGCCGAGCAGCCAGAGCGCGCGACGGCACTCGGCCACGGTGTGCGACTGCCTGCGACTCACCGCCGCAGGGTATCCGAGCCTGGCGTGCTACTCGCCCGTGTAGAACGGGCTCGTGACCGTGTCGCGGCGCTCGACCAGCGCCTGCGCGGCGGCGGGATCGCGGCCCTTGACGGCCATGCGCACTGCCTTGAGCATCGCCTCGCGGTTGGCCACCCGGATCGCTGTCTCGTCCGATGCGCTCGGATTGACCCAGACCGCGACGAACACGATGTACTCGTCGGTCGCCTCGAGCAGCCCCTCGGCCACGGCGTCGAGGACACCCTGCCCCAGCCCGACCTGCGCCGCACCCCACGTCAGGGTCTGGTGCGAGTCGGTCAGCGCGGTCGCCTTGTTCATCATGATCAGCGGGGGCCAGATCGGCTCGTACGCCGTCTCGTGCTCACCGACGCAGGCCAAGACGGGCGTGTGGCCCGGGCGCGGCGTGGTGAAGGCCGTCATCAGGGCTGCGGCCGTGGCGCTGCCGCGACGTCCGATCACAACGTTGACGTGGCTGCCTGTGAGCTGCTCCGGCCCACCCCAGCCTTCGCCGATCGCGCCGTCGATGTCGCGTCCCATGTGAACCTCCCCGTCGTAAGGCGTCCAGCCTACCGCGTGGCTCCGCGCTGGTCAGCCGGCACACCGACGGGCCGGCGACGATCGGCGATTGCGCGGGTAGGATTGTGGGGAGTGGATGACGAGCAGCCACCCCGTCCGCGCCGTCCGCGGAGCAGCCGGCCTGCGCCGCGTGCCCAACCGGCGCCGCGCCGCCGCTACGACGACGACGGCAACTTCGAGTTCGAGTTCGAATTCGACGCACCGCCGCGCCCGCGTCCGCGCAGCCGCAAGCGCAAGCAACAGTCGGCGATTCGCCCGCTGCACGTGCTGCTGCTTGCGGTCCTCGTGATCGGGCTGATCGCCTTCACGACCAAGCTGCTGGCCGCCGACGGCGACAGCTCTGCGGCCAACGCCAGCGCCTCGGCGCAGACACCGGCAGGCGATGCCACCGAAAAGGCGTCGACCGCTGCGCAGGCGGCGGCCGACAAGGCCCCGAAGGCCACCCCGATCGCGGCGCCGCTCGTGCAGGCCCGCCCCGCCCCCGGCTACCAGTCCGGTGCCAAGGCGATGGCCAACCAGCCTGGCCTGGCCGCCGCCTCCTACGTGGCCCTCGACGTTGATCGCAACGAGATCATCCTGGCCTACGGCGACAAGGATCAGCGGCCGATCGCCTCGCTGACCAAGGTGATGACCGGGCTCCTGACGGCCGAGGCCGGCAACATGTGGCGTCCCGTCACCGTCTCCGCCACCGCTGCTCAGGTCGAGCCGAACAAGGATGGCCTGATCATCGGCAACCGCTACCCGCGCGGCGTGCTCCTCTACTCCGCGATGCTCGGCTCCAACAACGATGCCGCCGCCGCCCTCGGCGAGGACCTCGGCGGCGGCAACTACGCCCGCTACTACAAGATGATGAACCGCCGGGCCAAGCAGCTCGGCCTGACCGATACGCAGTACGCGAGCTCGTCGGGGCTCAACGACGCGACCAACTGGTCGACCGCGCGCGATCAGGCGATCATGCTCGCCCGGGCCCTCGAGAACCCGACCTTTGCCAAGGCCTCGGGCACGTGGCGCCACACCGTGCGGTGGAATGACACGGGCGGCAAGCGCACCTACGAGAACCACAACGACATGCTGCAGACCTACCGCGGCACGATTGGCGGCAAGACCGGTTTCACCACCCTCGCGGGCGGCTGCCTCGCGGTTGCGGTTCGACGCGGCGGTCACACGATCGTCGGTGTGATCCTCAATACGAACGACATCTGGGGCGATATGCCCAAGCTGATGGACGCCGCGTTCAAGCGCTCGCCGGCCTAGCCGCTACGCCTGGGCGGCGGCTGCCGTAGTTGCGCGACGTGGTGCCGGTCGGATCAGGATGCGACGAACGGGGTCTGACTCCTATGTCGCCTGCAGGCGCGACGCGTATCCACCACGCCATCCGCGCAGGTATCAGCCCGTCCAGTCGGCCAGCGAGGCGCCGGGGTGCCGGCACGGCTCGAGCTTCACCCGATCGCGGGTGCGGTTCTGATTGACCACTGCGTCGCGGACCGCGGCCGAGATTGCGGCGAGATCGCGACGGTAGGCCGCCTCCCCGACGCCGTCGGGGCGCTTCGGCGCCCACGCGAACCCGACCGTGAGATGGTCATCACCGGGCAGAGTCTGCCCCATCGCCGCAACCTGCAGGGCGACGAAGCGCTTCATGGTCTGCGGCGAGACGGCGGTGTAGCCGTAGGCATCAGCCCACGACCAGGCGCCGTTGGCGAGCGGCACGCCGCGCCGGAGCACCGCATGGACTGCGGCCTCGTCGGGCAGGGCCAGCCGCTCAGCGACGCGCTCGGCCGAAAACGCGTACGCGTGGAGCGCCGCGACCTGCTGGCGTGCCGTCGTATCCGGTGCACACGTATCGAGCACGCTCGCGTACGCCTCGACGCTCCACGCCACCACGGCCTTGCGCATCTCGGCCCAGAACGGCGCTTCGGCGTACCAGCCCGCCAGCTGCTTCTTCAGCTCCGCGGTCATCGAGTCCGACTGCATGCTCATAACGACGTAGACCACGCCCGTCGGACTGCGACTCCGACCCTGCAGACCCCGCACGAGATCACGCACTGCGTCGCGGTCGGCTCCGCTTCTGAGCGCCGCCACCGGCACCTCGTTGAGTGCCCAGCGATCGCCGCGGTTGAAGTCATACCCCGCCTTCTCCATCTCCGCGCGTGCACGCACACCACGCTCGAACCACGAGACGTCGGGGTGCTTCTTGCCCCAGGCATTCCAGTCGTTGAAGTTGACCTCCGGCATTGGCCGCACGTTGCCGCCGATCCGGGCGAATACCTGCTTCATACCCGGACGAGTGGTGAGCCACGCGCCGTCGGCCCCGGGCTCGGTCGGCACCGAGATCCACGCCTCAAGACACCCCTCCGGCGCGGCGGCAAGCGATCGGGCGAGGCCCAGCCAGTCGTCCTGAGCGTAGGCCTGCACGACCGCCGGCGATGCGCAGGTTGCTGCACTCGTGGCTGCAGACGGACGCACGACGGGCCGCTCGACGTGCTCGACCTCCGAGCCGCGCGTGCACCGTGCCCTCAGGTTGGCGTGCAACGTTGTTGCAGCCGCCGTCGAGCACGGGTCGGCGCTCACATGCACTACGGGTGCGGGCGTCGCCGACGTCGTGACGGGGGCACGGCTATCCCCGCTGGAGCCACACCCGACGAGTGCGAGTCCGCCGACGACGAGCGCGCAGACGGCAACGAGGCGATGTGCGCTGGTCAAGGTACGGATGTGCCTCCGTACCACCGCGCGCGCCTAGTGCCCGAACTTAAGTCGGGTCATCGCCAAGGCGGCAACAGCCAGCCCGAGGGTGATCCCAACACCAAGCCACTGGTGCGGCACCGTGTCGACGCCCTTGAAGATGATGATGCCGGCGAGGCAGACGAGGAGGGTGATCGCGAGGATGTACATCGCGATATGGGAAACCTTCTGATCCATGCCCGGAAACCTAGCAGGGAGACCGCTCAGACGGCGGACGGGCCACCCGCTCGCACCTGCATGACGCGGGTGCGAGCGGGCCACTCCGTCGCTAGTCGCCGGCGACCAGATCCGCGATCGGCGGGCAGACGCAGACGAGATTGCGATCGCCGTACGGCTGGTCGATGCGGCGTACCGGCGGCCAGTACTTCTCCGGCCCCATCGTGGCCATCGGGTAGACGGCGTGCTCGCGCGAGTACGGATGCCCCCACTCCCCCGTCAGCATGGTCGCCGTATGCGGCGCGTTGACCAGCGGGTTGTCGTCGGCCGGCCACTCGCCCGCCGCCACGCGGTCGATCTCGTCCTTGATCGCGATCATCGCGAAGCAGAAGCGGTCCAGCTCGCCGCGATCCTCGGACTCGGTCGGCTCGATCATGAACGTGCCCGCCACGGGGAACGACATCGTCGGGGCGTGGAAGCCGTAGTCGATCAGCCGCTTGGCGACGTCCTCGACGGTGACGCCGGTCTCCTTGGTGATGTCGCGCAGGTCGATGATGCACTCGTGGGCGACGAGGTCGTTTTGCCCCGTGTAGAGGACCGGGAAGTACCCGGCCAGACGCTTGGCCATGTAGTTGGCGTTGAGCACGGCGACCTGCGTCGCCTGCTTGAGGCCGTCGGGACCCATCAGGCGGATGTACGCCCACGAGATCGGCAGGATGCTGGCCGAGCCCCACGGTGCCCCGGCGATCGGACCCGGTCCCGTGGACGGACCAGCCGCAGGCTGCAGCGGATGGTTCGGCAGGAACGGGCGCAGATGCGCGCGCACCGCGACCGGGCCCACACCGGGACCGCCGCCGCCGTGTGGGATGCAGAACGTCTTGTGCAGGTTGAGATGCGAGACGTCGGCGCCGAACTTACCCGGCTGGGCAACGCCCACGAGCGCGTTCATGTTGGCCCCGTCGACGTAGACCTGGCCGCCGGCGTCGTGCACGAGTCCACAGATCTCGCCGACTGCCTCCTCGTACACGCCGTGCGTGGACGGGTACGTGATCATCAGCGCCGCGAGCCGGTCGCCGTGCTCCGCGATCTTCGCCTTGAGATCGTCGAGGTCGACGTCGCCGCGCTCGTCGCAGGCCACGACAACCACGCGCATCCCGGCCATCACGGCGCTGGCGGCGTTCGTGCCGTGCGCCGAGATGGGGATCAGGCAGACGTCACGCTCGGTGTCACCACGGCTGCGGTGATAGGCGCGGATCGCGAGGAGACCGGCGAACTCGCCCTGCGAGCCGGCGTTCGGCTGCAGCGAGACGGCGTCGTAGCCCGTAATCGCCACCAGCCACCGCTCCAGCTCGTTGATCAGGAGCAGGTAGCCGTCGGTCTGATCGAGCGGCGCGAACGGATGGATCGAGGCGAACTCCGGCCACGTCACAGCCTGCATCTCGGTCGTCGCATTGAGCTTCATCGTGCAGGAGCCGAGCGGGATCATCGAGCGGTTGAGCGCGATGTCCTTGCCCGATAGGCGCCGCAGGTAGCGGAGCATCTGCGTCTCCGAGCGGTGCTCGTGGAAGACCGGGTGCTGCAGGATCGTCTCGGTGCGCAGGAGGCCCTGCGGCAGGGCGTCGGGCGTCTCCTCGTCCAGCGCGTCGACGTCACCCTCGCAGCGGAAGACCTCCCACAGCGCCTCGACGTGGTGGCGCTCCGTGACCTCGTCGAATGAGATGCCGACGACATCGCGGTCGACACGGCGCAGGTTGATGCCAAACTGGCGGGCCTGCGCAATGACGATGTCCGCGTGGTGCGGGACGCGCACCTGGATCGTGTCGAAGAAGGTGTCGTGCAGCACGTTGAGGCCGCCGCGGCGGAGGCCCGCGGCGAAGATCACGGCGAGGCGATGGACGCGCTCGGCGATCGCCCGCAGCCCCTCGGGACCGTGGTAGACGGCGTACATGCTGGCGAGCACGGCGAGCAACACCTGCGCGGTGCAGATGTTCGAGGTCGCCTTGTCCCGGCGGATGTGCTGCTCTCGCGTCTGCAGCGCGAGGCGCAGGGCAGGCGCACCGTCGGCGTCAATCGAGACACCGACGAGCCGGCCCGGCATCATCCGCTCGAGCCCGTCGCGAACGGCCATGTAGGCGGCGTGCGGACCGCCGAAACCGATCGGCACGCCAAAGCGCTGCATCGAGCCGACGCAGATGTCGGCGCCCATCGACCCGGGCGAGGCGAGCAGGACGAGCGCGAGCGGGTCGGCCGCGACCACGGCGAGCGCGTCGCGCGCGTGAAGCTGCTCGATCGTCTGCCGCCAGTCGCGGATGCGGCCGTCGGCGCCCGGGTGCTGCAGCAGCGCGCCGACGATCTCGCCGTCGGGCAGCCCCGCCTCGAGGTCGGCGACGACGATCTCGATGCCGAGCGGCTCGGCTCGCGTCTGGATGACGGCGATCGTCTGCGGCAGCGCGTCCTCGTCGATCAGGAAGATCCCCGTGTCCTGCTTGGCGTGGCGGAAGCACAGCGTCATCGCCTCGGCCGCGGCCGTGGACTCGTCGAGCAGCGACGCATTGGCGCGCGGCAGGCCCGTGAGGTCGGCGACGACGGTCTGGTAGTTGAGCAGCGCCTCGAGGCGCCCCTGCGAGATCTCCGGCTGATACGGCGTGTAGGCCGTGTACCAGGCCGGGTTCTCGAACACCTTGCGGAGCACGACCTGAGGCGTGTGCGTGCCGTGGTAGCCGAGGCCGATCATCTGCGTCATGACGCGATTGCGCTCGCCGATCTCGCGCAGCTCGTCGAGCACCTCGATCTCGGTGGCGGCCGGCGGCACGTCGATCGCCTCGCGCATGCGGATCGCCTGCGGCACGGCCGCGGCCTCCAACGCGTCGAGGGAGTCGTAGCCGAGCTCTGCCAGCATCGCGAGCTGGTCCTGCTCGCGCGGCCCGATGTGCCGGGTCGAGAATGGCGCGGCCTGCTCCAGCTCGAGAAGGGACGGCCGCTGAGCGGTCGTCGAGGCATTCGTGTTCGCAGTCATCTGCATGGCCTTTCGCGTACGCGACCGTGGCGGTCGCACTCACCCTAGAAATATCCCCGTGCGTCCCGACCGGAACCCTACCGCGACCCCTGCCGGATATGCCACTCGCGCCGTCGGATCTGGGTTATGCTCTGCCCTCGACTGGGGACGTAGTTCAGTTGGTTAGAACGCCGGCCTGTCACGCCGGAGGCCGCGGGTTCAAGTCCCGTCGTTCCCGTCACGCGAAGGGACCCGCAAGGGTCCCTTCGCCATTTCCGGGGTCGGTCGAGTCCCGGGCGAGCTGCCGGAGGCAGCCGACTAGGGCTCGTCCTATGACCAGCTTCTCCGCCACCCTCGCCTTCGGCAGCATCTTCCTCGACGGCGGCTTCGCCACCGAACTCGAGTCGCAGGGGCACGACCTCCACGACAGCCTGTGGTCCGCCCGCCTCCTCCGCGATGACCCCGACGCGATCGTCGCAGCGCACCGCGCGTACATCGACGCCGGCGCCGACGTAGAGATCACCTCGAGAAGCTGACGATCACATGAACGAGCAGATCGACAGTGACAGCGCTGATGGTGTGGCCGCCGCCGATCAGACCCCGATCAGCTTGCGCAACTCCTGCCAGACGATGTGGTGGAAGTGCGAGATCGACGACTCGGAGCTCGCCATCAGACGTCCGTAGGGCACGGCACGTGACGTCATGTTCTGCTGCTGGGCGGCCACGACGCCGTAGTCCTCGCGCATCGTCGCGAGGTACATCTCGTTCCACTCGTCGGCGATCTTGCGGTCGATCGTCGGGTCCTCGAGCACGTCCCAGTCGATCGTGCACGACTCCGGCGTGACGGGCCGCACCTTCATCCACGATGCACGGATCTCATCAACCTCGATGAACGTGCCCGGCCAGATGTAGATGAAGCGGTAGTTGCCCGACGTGTCGGCGAAGACATTCTCCTTCTGGTTCGACGCCGTCGTCTGGCCGCTGAGGCGCTCCTCGTTGACGTACGTGTACTGCTCATACGTCACGTCGAAGGCGTCGCCGAAGCCCTCATGCACCGTGGGGCAGTGGTAGCACTCGCTGTTGTTCTCGACGAAGATCTTCCAGTTCGCCGGGACCTCGTACTTCTCGCGCGGGCGCGGGACGGAGTACTGGTTTACATCGATGCGCCAGTCCGCGATCAGGCCGGGCAGGGCAGGATGCTCTTCCGCGAGCGACGGCGCGTTCGGGTTCGTGTGACCCCAGACGTACCCGCCGAGCACCTCGATCGAGATCGGCAGCAGGCCGAACTCGCTGCGATCGAAGCCCAGCTCGTGCTCGGCGCGCGGTGCAGCGCGCAGCGTGCCGTCGAGGTCATACGTCCACGCGTGATAGCGGCACTGGAGTGTCTTGCGGTTGCCGTCGCACTCCGCGACGGGGAAGGCACGATGCCGGCAGACGTTGATGAAGCCACGCAGTTCGCCGTCCTCACCACGGACGATCACGACCGGGACGTCGCCGATCTCGCCGACCGCGTGGTCGCCCGGATTCATCACGCGCTGCTCGAAGCAGACGATTTGCCAGGTCTGACGAAACACGTCCTCGACCTCGATGCGGTGGATCTCGGGATCGGTGTACCACGCGGCGGGGAATGTCATGCCGGCGGCCAGCGCCTGATCGATCGCGTCCGCATCGATGTCGAGATGGTCGAGTGTGCGCTCCATGTCCTGCTCCTGAATCCGCGGGGCACGTGCCCGTCTGATATTCCAAGTATATTTTATTGGAATTCGATCGACAAGGACCTTCGATGGCCCGTCCCCGCGGCACCGACGCATCTGGCACAACCACCCGCACACGGATTCTCGCCGCCGCGATGCGGCAGATCGCGGAACGCGGGTACGGCGGCATGCGACTTGCGGACGTGGCCGTCGATGCAGGAGTCTCCCTCGGTCTGGTGCAGCACTACTTCGGTACGCGCACCGGTCTTCTGCAGGCGGCTTTCGAGACGGGCACCGAGGTCAATCTGCGCCGCGCGCGCGAGATCGCGCACGGTCCCGGCACGCCGAGCGAGCGACTGACTGGCCTGATCCGCTGGGGCTGCGCCGACATCGACGCGGCCGACGGCTCGTGGGAGTTCTGGTTCGAGTTCTGGCTCGCCGCCCTGCGCGAGCCCGAGCTCTCGCTGCGCAATCGTGCGGGCGACCAGGGCTGGCAGGGTGCCTTCCGCACCGTGCTCAGTGACGGTATCGCCGACGGCTCGTTCGCTCCCGACGGCACGCCCGAGCAGGTCGCCACCAAGCTCGTCACGCTGCTCGATGGCACGATGCTTCGCCGCATGCTCGGCTCGCAAGGCGCCGACGACGACCTCGACTGGGCCGTCGCACAGTTCGTACGGCCAGCCGTCATGTCCCTCCCGCCCCGGGGCGACTAGGGCGCTCGGCATGACCAGCTTCTCCGCTGACCTCCTCGACCGCTGGCAGGCGGCTGGCGCCAGCGCGATCGGTGGTTGCTGCGGCATCGGGCCCGACTCGATCAGCGACATCGCCGCCTGGCGGGCCGAGCGCGCCTGACGGAGATGCGCGCCTACCGGGTCGCGAAACCGGCCTCGCGCAGGATCCGCTGGACGTGGGCGCTGCCGCGCTGGAAGGAGGCCGCCTCGAGCTCGATCACGCGGCCTGTCGCGCCGGAGGCCGCGGGTTCACGTCCCGTCGTTCCCGTCACGCGAAGGGACCCGCAAGGGTCCCTTCGCCATTTCACGGGTCAGTGAACCCGGCGGCGGGCAGCCAACGCGGCAACGACTCGGGGAAGCTGACACCCTCGGGTTGATGCGCGTCCAGGTCGTCGAGACAGGCGAGGACCACGGAGGCGATGTCGGAGCCCTCATCGAAGACGCAGAGCGCACTGCCGCAGCGCGCGCAGTGCCCGCGTCGCTGGCCGGGGGCAGGTTCAAACCACGTCGGCTCACCCGCTGCGAAGCGCAGGTCCGACGTGCGCACATCGACCCAGGCGACAACGGGCGAGCCCGCCCACTGGCGACAGCGCCGGCACGCGCACCAGTGCGCGTCCGTCAGCGGACCGTTGATCTCGAGACGAACGTCGCCGCAGAGGCAGCCGCCGGTGGCGACCTCGCTACTCATGCGCGACCCTCCGTGAGCTCGGCGAGTATCGCGTTCACCTTCGCGCTGGCGCGCTGATAGGAGGCCGCCTCGAGCTCGATCACGCGGGCCGGGTCGCGCTCGACCTCGCCCATCACGTCGGGCAAGAAGAACGCCGGATCCTGCGGGTCCTCGTGCGGCGCGAAGATCGGTCCGCTCTCCTCGCGCGGCAGCCCGTCCTCCCGCGGCTGGAACGGGCAGGTGTAGCTCCACACGTTCTCGAAGGCGATGCGCGTCATACCGGCCTCCAGCAGACGGCGCGTGATCTCGGCGATCGGCAGCACCCCCTCGCCCGTCGGCACACCGCAGACCATGCCGTGCATCACCACGTGGTCCTTCATGTGCGCCTTGCGCGTCCACGGCAGCATTGCCTCGAGCGCATCGAGCGGATCCTCACCCAGCATCATCGAGTTGCCGTAGTCGTACAGCGCGAGCACGGACGGGTGGTCGACCGCCTCGAGGATGCGCGCCACCTCGACGCCGGTGAACTCCTCGTGGTTCTCGAGCAGGACCGGCACACCGCGATCCGCTGCGACCGGCCCGATCTCGACCAGGTCGCGGATCGTCGCATCGAGCACCTGCGCGCGCGGACCCTCGTGCTTCGTGTACGTGCGCAGATGCTTCGCACCCAGCGCGACGGCGAGGTCGAGTAGCTTCGTTAGGTGCCGCGGGTTCGTCGAGCTCGTCTCGATGTCGCAGTCGAGCCCGCGCTCGCGCAGCGCCTCAGCCACGAGGCGGATGTGCTCGGGAGTGTCGCCGCCGAGGAAGCGGTAGTGCGGCCCGTTGATGTTCAGGCCGATACCGCTGTTGCCGTCGGCGACCGCGCGGTCGAGCAGGTCGAAGATCGTGAAATCCGGGTCGTGCAGCAGCCGGAACCGGAACGACCAGGTGTGGACGAAGAAATCGATCGGAGGAAGCGTCATCGGAATGCCTCGAGGTCGGCGATGGAGAGGGCCAGGGCACGAGCGTAGCGGGCGGAGCCGTCCGGATCAGACGTCGCGAGCGCGACGCGGCGCATCGCGCAGTACGCGCCGAAGCGGTACGTCAGCGCCGGCTCGAGCGCGGCGAGACGGGCCAGCACCTGCGGATCGCCGTAGGCGGCGAGGAACGCGGCGCGCTCGTCAGCGGTCAGCGGCTCGTGCCCGTAGAGCACCTGGAAGGCCGGCGACAGGAAGGCGAAGAGATCCTCAGCGGCGTCGCCGAGCGCCGGGCACTGCCAGTCGATCAGGCGGATGCCCTGCGGGCCGACGATGAAGTTCCCCGTGCCCGCGTCGGTATGGATGAGCGCACGCCGCGCCGCGGGCTGCACCCGCACTGCCGGGCGCTCGCGCCGCAGCCGCGCCGCATCGTGCGAGTCGGCCTGCTCGAGCAGCCGCTCGCCTTGCTCGACGATGCCGGTCGATCCCGTCGGCACCTCCCGGAAGCCGTCGGCCACAAGCGCGTGCTGGCGGCGGAACAGCTCCGCCACCTGTGCGGTGTCCGTCGTCCACTCCCGCCCCTCCACGAACTCGTAGATCAGCACGGCGGGCAGCTCACCGACCCGCGGGTGATATTCGACGAACTCCGGCGCAATGGCGTGACCCCGCAGGAGCAGCAATGCACGGGCCTCCTCATCCGGCAGGATCGGGAACAGCCGCCAGCCGGTCTGGGCCGCGAAGATCTTCGCCACCCAGTCGATGCCGTCGCCCTGCACGCGTACGACGTCATTCCAGTAGCCACCCTGCAAGGACGTCAGCTCGACGTCCTGACTGGGCGCGATCACGTCACGGGCACGGAGGAGGGAGAGCGCGTCGATCCGTGGAGTGTGACGACTCCACTTGCGATACTCCACGGTATGGCCATCGCGACCGAGTCCCCCGCTCGCTCCGCAATCGACCAGCGGTATCGGCAGGTCTCCGGCTGGCTCGACGGGGTCCCCGAGCCGCTCGACCCGCGCGACTCCCTCCCGGGTGACGCGCAGTTCGATGTCGCCATCGCCGGCGGGGGCCTGACCGGGCTCTGGACCGCGTACTGCCTGGCCAAGGGCGATCCACGCCTACGCATCGTCATCTGCGAGCGCGACATCGTCGGCTACGGCGCCTCTGGTCGCAACGGCGGCTTCCAGTCGGCCGGGATGGCTGGCGAGATGCGCGTCTTCAAGCAGCACGGAGGCATGGAAGGCGTGCGGCGCGCCGAGCGCGCCTTCATCGACGGCATCGACTGGGTGGGCGACGTCGTGGCTGCCGAGGAGATCGACTGCGGCTGGCACAAGGGCGGCGCGCTGCGCATCGCCACCTCACCCACGCAGGCGGCGCGTGTCGAGGCCGGCGTGGCGGGCCGTCGCGAGCGGGGCTTTATGGAAGCCGACGTCTGGGAGCTCTCGCTCGCCGAGCTGCAGGAGCGCGTGCGCTTCCACGGCGCGGTCTCCGCGACGTACACCCCGCACTGCGCGCGGATCGACCCGGCGCGCCTGACGCGCGGGCTGGCTCGCGCCTGTGAGCGCCTTGGGGTCACCATCTACGAGCAGACGCCCGTGACCGCGATCGAGCGCGGCCGGCTTGTGTGCCGGCAGGGCACCGTGCAGGCCGACGTGATCATCCGCGCGACCGAGGCCTTCACCCGCGACCTCCCCGGCGGCAGCCGCCGCTACCTGCGCCTCTACTCGCACATGCTCCAGACCGAGGTGCTGCCCGACGACGTCTGGGACGAGCTCGGCTGGGATAACTGCGAGCCGATCGCCGACCAGCGCTACCACTTCTTCTATGCGCAGCGCACGATGGACAACCGCATCGCGCTCGGCGGGCGCGGCACGTCGTACTACTGGGGCGACGCCATCCGCGACGGGAACGACCACAACGAGGCGATCTTCGCCCGCCTCGACGAGGCACTGCGCCACCACTTCCCCGCCGCCCGGGACGCGCGAATCGAGCACCGCTGGGGCGGCTCCTTCGCCGCGCCGCGCGACTGGAGCATGCAGGTCGACTTCGACCCGTCGACGGGCCTCGGCTCGGCTGGCGGCTTCGCCGGCCACGGGCTGACCGGCACGAGCATCGCCGGCCGCACACTCGCCGACCTGATCCTCCGGTGCGACTCCGAGCTGCTGACCCTGCCGTGGGTCGGGCATACCTGCCGCAAGTGGGAGCCCGAACCACTGCGCGCGATCGCCGCCAAGTCGATCTCCGCCATCCTGCTGTCCGCCGACGAGGCCGAGGAGCACAGCGGCCGGCCCGCCCGTCGCGTCCGTCTCGTGCGGCGCTTCATGCCCGGCCGCTGAACTGCACAGAGGGGTCTGGCCCCGTTGTTTACACAGAGGGGTCTGGCCCC
>CAJCBN010000236.1 GCA_903960645.1 uncultured Actinomycetes bacterium
CACGAGGCGTCGACGCCGTTCGCGCGGGTCTCCACGGCGAGGCTGCCATCGCCGGCGGCCGCCACGCGCGAGGCGATCTGTCGCACGCGGTCCTCGCCGATCAGGAGCGCAGCCGCGGCTAGCGCGTCGGCGCCGTTGCCCTTGAAGTCGCGATCCCGGCAGACCGGCTCGTCACCGCCCTCGCTCACGCATACCCACAGCATCGACGAGCGGGCGAGATCGACGCCGACGCGCACAGTGCCCGTATCGCGCGTTAGGGCGATCATGCCCCGTTCGCCCTGGCGGACGAGCGTGAGCTCGCCCTGCACGCCATCGAGGATCGTGGCGTAGGTGATTCGCCCGTTGGGGTGCTGTGCTGCGAGGGCCAGCACACCGGCGGGTGTCTCGGCGGGGAAGATCGCCTCGACCGGCTCCGCCGCAGCCGCGGTCGAGCCGTCGCCATCCGCCTCGAACGGCGAGATCGTGACGGCATCGGCGCCGGTCGGCGGCGGCGCGGGTGCGGTTCCCGCCGTCGGCGTCGCCGTCGAGCCGCCACAGGCCGCGAGCACGACGGTGAGCGCCAAGAGCGGCAGGAGGCGTCCACGCGTCAGCACTCGCCCATCCTATCCGCCGGGGCAGCCACCCGCCCGGTTGGTACGCTGGCGCCCATGGCCGACGGCGAGCTCTTCCTCGAGGATCTGCAGGCCGCGATCCATCGCGCCTTCGAGGAGGGGATCGAGCCGGCCGCGCTGCTCCTGCACCCCTCGACGGTCATCCACGTCTCCGATCCAGCCCTCGGCCTGGAGCCGCTCGGCGCCTCCGAGATCGATGCGATCGACACCGTGCCGATCGAGATCGATCCGATGCTCCCCGTCGGGGAGATCGGCGTGCGCGAGCGCACCCCGCCGCGCGGCTGACGACGCTATCCACGACGCCGGTGCGGTCGCTCTCCGTGCGGATCCGCTCAGAAGTGCGTCGGGCCTCGCCGATCTCGCGCACGAGCGCGACACGCGTGCGGGCGTCGTGCACGATGCCTGCTCCTGGCTCGCCGCCGCAGAGGCCAGTGCGCTCCCAGCGACGCCTGCGGGCTCGCTACGCGCTGGCGCCATCGCAATCGGCGTGATGGTCAGCCGGCGGCGAGCGGAATCAGGTCGTCGAGTCCGGCGGGTGATCCGTCCCCGATGCCGAACATGCCGGCGAGCATGCCGGCTACGCCCTCCGGTGTCGCCCCGTGCGCGCGGTGCTCACGCAGCGTGACCGCGCCGTCGCGCTTGGCGAGGCGCGCGCCGTCGTCCCCGAGCAGCAGCGGCACGTGACCGTAGTCCGGCGGCTCTCGATCGAGCAGGCGCATCAGCAGGCGCTGGCAGGCGGCGGAGGGGAGCAGGTCCTCGCCGCGCACGATGTGCGTCATCGCGGGCTGCGCGTCATCGACGGCGCAGGCGAGCTGGTAGCCGAACACCCCATCCGTCCGCACGAGGACGAGATCGCCGAGGGTGGCGGCCACGTCGATGGCGACCGGTCCGTGGACGAAATCATCAAATTCCTCGACGCCGGCCGGTACGGCGAGACGCAGGGCGTGGCGCTCACCGGCGGCCACGCGGGCGGCGGCGGCGGCGGGGTCGAGCGCACGGCACGTGCCGCTGTAGATCGGCCCCTCGTCGCCATGCGGCGCCGACGCCGCGGCGCGGACCTCCGCCCGGGTGCAGAAGCACGGATAGACGTGGCCCTCGGCCTGCAGCTGGGCGAGAGCAGCCACGTAGAGGTCGTGGCGCTCGGACTGCCGGATCAGCTCGCCGTCCCACGTCAGGCCGAGCCACGCGAGATCCTCGAGCTGGCGGAACTCGAACTCCTCGCGGCAACGGTCGACGTCGAGGTCGTCGATGCGCAGCTGGATTGAGCCGCCGGTGGCGCGCGCGTGTAGCCAGGCGATCAGCGCTGTCCGGACGTTGCCCAGATGCAGATCGCCGCTCGGTGTGGGTGCGAACCGGCCCTTCGTCACGGCCGCAGACTATCGCGGGACGCCGATCCCGGCTCGGGGTCGAGCCGGTGCGGATCCCGCCCCGCCAACGCACCTCGCCGCGTGGTTCCCGTCGCGCGCGGGCGTCGTCCGTGTGACGCGACAGTCCGAGCCCCGGCGCAGAATGTCGCCATGACCCGCGTGTACTCGACCGAGGACGGCGATCTGCGCGGCGGCGGCAACCGGCGGGCGCGCAAGGGCGTCGCGCCGGGGCCAGGCGCCGCGCAGGGGCATCCGAGCGACGGCATCGTGCGCGTTGAGCGGCGACGCGGCGGGCGTGGCAAGGGCTGGGTCACCCTCGTGACCGGTCTCCCCGGCGACCCGAAGGCGGCCCTGAAGGAGCTCAAGCGGCTGGTTGGCGCGGGCGGTGCACTACGTGACAGCGCCGTGGAGCTCCAGGGCGATCATGCGGAGAAGCTGATCGAGCACCTCACCCGGCAAGGGCATCGCGTGCGCCGGGTAGGCGGCTGAGCAGCGCCTCCAGGTCGTCCGCGGCGATGCCGGGCTCGCCGCTGCCGCCGAGTGGACGCTGACGCTGCTCCTCGCGTTCGCGGTCGTGGAAGTCCGACCCGGTCGAGACCAGCAGGCCATGGCGCTCGGCAAGCGCGCGGTACGCCTGCTGCGTGGCAGGATCCTGATCGGGACGGTGCGCCTCGATCGCGCACAGGCCGGCGTCTGCGAGGTGCTGCACGTACGCGTCAAGGTCGCTGTGGTCGAGCTTGAGCGAGTACGGGTGGGCCAGCGAGATCAGGCCGCCGGCCTCGACGACGCGCTCGATGATCTCCGTCGGCTCCGTCTTGCCGCTCGGCACGTAGCCCGGGCAGTCGCCGCCGATCCAGCGTGCAAACGCATCGGAGCGGCTGGTGGCCGCTCCGGCTGTGACCAGCGCGTCGGCGACGTGCGGACGTCCGATATTGAATTCCGCCGCTGCGCGCACGTCCTCCCACGTGATCGCGAGACCGAGGCTCTGCAGGCGCTCGACCATCTCGCGCGCCCGGGCCTCACGATCGCGCTCCTTCGCGTGTGTCCACTCGACGAACGCGGCGGGCACGGGGTCGGGCAGCCAGGCCAGCAGGTGGCATTGCCCCGCCGGATAGCGGCCCGACAGCTCGATGCCCGGCAGCACGGCGACGCCGAGCGCGCGTCCCGCAGCCTGCGCCTCTTCGATGCCGCGCAGCGTGTCGTGGTCGGTCAGCGCGATCAGCTTGAGGCCACGCTCGGCTGCCAACTCAACCACGCCGGCGGGGGAAAGGCGGCCATCGGACGACGTCGAGTGCAGGTGGAGATCGATCGACGCGGAAGGCACGTTCACCACTGTACTCGTCGCAGGGGAGGCCTCCTTGCTTACGATTGGCCCATGGCCCCCGCCACCCCCACGGGACACCGCGTCAAGGCTCCGACGCTGCTCGAGGGCGCGCTGGCGGTCTATCGCAACGGCGCGGCCGTGACCGAGGGCAACGATTTTACCGTCGATGGCGACACGCTCGTGTTCGTCGAGCCGCTCCACTGCGGGCGCAAGACGGGCTTCCTTGGTCGTCTCCAGATGACGACCGTGGGCATCGGCGTCTACGAGCAGGTCGACAAGGTCGACATCCACCTGACCCGGCCGGATGGCTCGCTGGCGTTGTTCGCCGAGCTCGAGGCGACAGCCGGCTCCTGAGGTGCTGGTGGCCGGCTTCGTGCTCCTCCTGCAGGACTAGGAGGTCTCGGCGCTGAGCTCTCGGAAGGCGGCCCGGGCCTCCTCGACGGAGCCCTCGTTCTCGATC
>CAJCBN010000237.1 GCA_903960645.1 uncultured Actinomycetes bacterium
CTACGGGCTCACCACAAAAGGTGGCTCGACGACGAAGAGTGGCGCGTGCAAGAACGTCACCACCAAGCAGGGCAAGACGAACGTGACGCGCCGCTCCTGCACCATCAAGCTCGGCAAGGGTACGTGGCTGGTGTCTGTGACGCCGACGAAGGGTGGCGCGGCCGGCCCGGCCGCCACCAAGACCTACGCGTTCAAGTAACGCCCGCGCTGGCTACATCAGATACCAGTCGAAGAAGCGTTCGAGGCGACGATAGAAGTCGACCTGCGGCTCGAAGCGCAGGAGGCCGTGGCCCTCGGTTGTGTAGGTGACGTACTCGAAGGTCTTGCCGCCGAGGCGGCGCAGCTCGGCGACGAGCTCCTCGGACTGCTTCGGGTGCACGCGGATGTCCAGCTCGCCGTGCGCGATGAAGAGCGGTGCCTTGATGTTGGCGAGGCGCAGCACCGGCGAGCCGGCCTCGTAGGCCGCGCGGTTCGACGACGGGGGGCCCATCATGCGCTCGAGGTCCTGCACGCCCTCGCGATCGCCTTGCGACCACGACGAGCGGATGTCGCAGTCGCCGTACTTGCAGACGCCGAGCTTGAAGCGATGCTGCGGATCGTCAGTGACAGAGAGCAGCGACATGTACGAGCCGTACGAGGACCCAAAGACGCCGAGCCGGTCGCCGTCGACCCAGTCGAGCCCGGCCAGATAGTCGGCGGCGGCGAGACAATCCTTCGTGTCGCCGACGCCCCAGTCGTCGTGGTTGAGACGTTCGAAGGCGCGGCCGTACGACGTGGAGCCGCGGAAGTTGATCGCCAGCCAGGCGTAGCCCTTGTCGATGTAGTACTGCGCGTGGCCGTCCCACTCGTCGCCGTAGTACGACGTCGGCCCGCCGTGCGGGTAGACGATCGCCGGCACCGGAGCGTCCTTGCTCGCGCCGGCGGGCTGGAACAGGAAGCCGTGGATCTCCGTGCCGTCGAACGAGCGGTACGTGATCTCGTGCGGGATGACGTGCGGCGCGTTGCGGACCGCCAGCGGTGCCGGCGCATGCAGCGTCTGCACCTCGGCGGCGGGCGAGACGACGCGGAACTCCGACGGCGTGGCCTGGTCGGTGTACTCGGCGACGATGCCGCCGTCGGCCGTCCAGCACGCGCTCGACCAGGCGCCACCGTGCGCGACCGTGGTGACGGCGTGCGTGCGCACGTCGACCGTAACGAGATCGAAGCGCCCACGGCGGGCGCGCGTGGCGAGAATCGTGTTGCCGTCGGCGCTCCACGTGGGGCCGAAGAAGTCGCCGGCGTCGTGCGTGAGCTGCTTCTCGTCGGAGCCGTCGGGGCGGATCAGATGCAGCTCGTACCAGCCGCTGCGCTCCGAGGCGAACACGATCCACTCACCGTCGGGCGACCAGGCGGGGAAGCGATCGGCCATCTCCGGCGGTGCGCTGATGGTGCGCACGGCGCCGGTCTCGATGTTGGCCACGCAGATCTGGCTCTCCCGCAGGTCCTTGCGCACCCAGAAGACGTAGGCAATTTCGCGGCCGTCGGGCGAGACCGCGGCGCCCCACTCGTCGCCGTGATCGGAGCAATCGACGGTCAGCCGGCGCGGAAACGGGTCGGCAACGTCGACGACAGCCAGGCGCGAGGTCTGGTCGTCGCGCTCGACGGAGATGACGAGGCGCGCGTCGTCGATCCAGACCGGCGACGAGCCCTCGACGAGCTTGCGCGGCGGACCGCCAGCGAGCGGCACGACCCAGACGAAACCCTCATCGCCGTACGCGACGGTCGTGCCGTCGGGCGACAGCTGCGGCGTGATGTCCTCCCAGAACGGCGCGGGCTCGCGGCCGGTCGTGAGTC
>CAJCBN010000238.1 GCA_903960645.1 uncultured Actinomycetes bacterium
AGCGTGACCGACCGCGGCGAGGGCCTGCCGCTGGTCCTGCTGCACGGTGTCTCGATGTCGGCCGCGTACTTCCACCCCGTGATCGACCCGCTAGTCGCCGCCGGTTACCGCGTGATCGTCCCGGATCTGCGTGCGCACGGCCGCTCGCCGCACGTCGAGGGCGGGCACACGGTGGGCCAGTACGCCGACGACGTCGACGCGCTGCTCGACGCGCTCGCCATCGAACGCTGCGTGCTGATCGGCTGGTCGATGGGCAACCTCGTCGCCTGGGAACTGATGCACCGGCACGGCCGCGACCGCGTCGTCGCCCACGTCAACATCTCGCAGGGGCCGACCGATCTGCAGTCGGACGACTTCCCCGACGCGCCGCTGTCGCTTGAGGCGATCCACGGTTTCATCGGCGGTTGCCAGGCCGACTTCCGCGGCTCGATGGAGCACTTCGCGCCCGTCATGTTCAAGGAGCCGCTGGATGCGGCCGATCTTGCTTGGTGCGCGGACGAGTCGTGCCTAATCGGCGCCAACGCGGCCTGCGCGATCTTGCTCGACCAGACGCTCTACGACGCTCGCGAGGCGATCGCTTCGGGGACGGTGCCGACACTCAACGTGTGGGGCACCCACGAGGGACTGATCCCCGCATCGATGGGAGCCTGGTGCCATGCGAACATCGCGGGCTCCGAGCTCGTCATCTTCGAGGACTCGGGCCACTGCCCGCAGCTCGAGGAGCCCGGGCGCTGCGTTGATGCCATCACCGGATGGCTCGACGCGACCGTGAGCCGCTAAGTGGGCATCACCGTCATCCTCGGCATCCTCTGCGCACTGTCGTGGGGCCTGCCGGAGGTGCAGCTCGCACGCGCGACGCGCAACCTCGGCATTGTGCCGACGGTGATCGGCTCGATCGTGATCGGCCTCCTCGTGACGTCGCCGATCATCTTCTTCACGGATGGCCTGCCGCACATCACCGCCAAGGGCGCGGTACTGATCGTCGGGATGGGCATCCTCTCGCTAGCGGGCTACCTCGTCGCGTTTAGCGCCTTCCAGAAGGGCAAGCTAACGATCGTCGCGCCGACGATCGCCTGTGAGGGCGCGGTCGCCGCGGTCTTCGCGATCCTCCTCGGCGAGTCGATCGACACGCGCGTGCTATTCCTCCTCCCGTTCGCGGTGATCGGCGTCGTTCTCGCCGCAATGGGCACCAGCGAAAAGGGCCAGTCGAGCGGCGCGCTGCGGGCGGCGTTTGCCGCGTTGATCTGGGGCGGCATCCTCACGATGGCCGCACCGGTCGCCGACGAGGTCGGCGTGATCTGGGGCTTCATCCTCGTGCGCGTCGTCGCCCTGCTCATAGTGCTACCGATCGGAATCAAGATGGGCGTCGCCGCCAACGCCCGCCTTGACTGGAAAAACGTGGCGGCCTGGGGCATCGGCGACTCGGTCGCCTCGCTCCTCTTCGTGGCCGCCGCGGATCGCGGACCCGTCGCCGTTGCCGGCGTGCTCGCAGCGCAGTTCGCGACCGTCGGCGTGATCGTCGGCATGGTCGTCCTGAAGGAGCGCCTGCGTGCCCGCCAGTGGGTCGGCATCGGCACGGTGATCGCCGCCGTCACCGCGATCGCCGCCGTCGGCGCCGGCTGATTCACGCTTCGGCAGGCAGCTGACCCCGACGCCCCAAGCGCGATCAGCTTCCACTGGACAAATTGGGCCCGGGCCCACCTTGTCCATTGCGCGCACGCAAAAAGGGCGCAATCATGCGGTTGTTGCACACGCCGTTTTCGTGATTCGGCTCCAGTGCTGGCGTTTCGGGCATGACACCATGGGCCCGGGCCCATTTTGTCCACGCGAGAGCGGCGCCGCAGCATGGAATCGCGCGCCTAGCTGGCTGCGCTACGTCCCCAACTGGCCTTGACGAAGCAGACCGGCCGGAGGAGCAGCGCCCCTCCGGCCGGTCACGTGCCTCAGCAGCAGTCGCAGCCCTGGCCGTGCCAGTCGCGCATGTGGTTGGCGACGCGCGGCGGGATCACCTCGGCGGGGTAGTACTTCGCGTAGAAGTCGAGATCGAGGTGCTGGGCCTGGTACCAGACCGTCATCAGCATCGGATCGAGCGTCGCCGGGAAGCGGCCGTAGGTGTTCCAGATGTAGTTGCACATCGTCTTGGTGGCGGCGATCGCCTCGTCGGACGGGCGCGGCATCTGGTCGATGACCTTGCGGTTGATCCACGGGATCGGACGCGTGTCGTCCTCGAACAGGCCCTTCTTGCCCCAGCGGATGTCGACGACGCTGTCGACGGCCTTGTCCATGTTCTTCTGGAACGGCGGCATCGCCGCCTCGA
>CAJCBN010000239.1 GCA_903960645.1 uncultured Actinomycetes bacterium
GCCGCAGCCTCAGCACGCTTCTGGGCCTGCTCCTCCTGCTTCTTCGCCCGCTCCGCCGCAGCCTCAGCACGCTTCTGCGCCTGCTCTTCCTGCTTCTTCGCCTGCTCTTCCTGCTTCTTCGCCTGCTCTTCCTGCTTCTTCGTCTGATCCGAGGCAGGGGCTGAGGCGAGCGGCACCTTGACAGGCGCTGCGGGCACCGGCGGCGTCGGAGCCTTCGAACCGGTGGCCGGCGCGGCGCCGCCCACCGACTCCGCCTCGTCATCCTCCACGGGCGCCACAGCGGCTACGCCACCGGCGTCTTCCGTCGACGGCACGGCGACGAGCGGGGTCGCGGTGTTTTCCACCGGCGGTGCGGCGACGACAGCGACAGCCGGCGCACCCACGGCAACTGCGGCCGCGGCGGCAGAGCCGGCGCCACCGGAGGCACCCGCTCCCGCTCCGACCTCCGGCTGCCGGTCGGTGATGCGCTTGGTGCCGTCGGCCGACGCGGGCGGCTTGGCCGGGGGTGCCGACTGCACCTCCTGCACATTGCTGGCTGGTGCGAGGGCGTTGCGAATGGCCGGCGCCTCGCGGGCGACACCCGTGGCGACGACGGCGCCAATTGCCACGCTGGCGACGACCTTGGCCGTGGTCCCGGCGGCGATCGAGCCGGCGATGCCGACCGCAGCGGCGCCACCACCGGCAGCGACGAGCACACCACCGGCGACTGCGAAGCCCGGAATCGACTCCCCGAGGCGCGCGGCGATCGCATCGAGCGGCAGCATGCCGTGCGCCACCGCCATCTCCTCCGGCGCATGGAGGCGCCGCGCAGCGGTACGACACGAGCGGCACGTGAGGAGGTGGGCACGCATACGACTGTTGACCTTGGCGTCGGCCAGGCCCTGCCGCACGTCGGCGCAGGTGCTCTCCTCCTCCACCTCAGCGAGGCCAACGAGTGACTTGCGGGCGCGGTAGACGAGCGCGTCGACGCCCTGCGGCGAGACGTCGAGGACATCGGCGGTCTCGATCGCCGACATGCCGAGCCACTCGCGCAGCACCATCGCCTCGCGCTGCTGCTCGGGCAGCGTCGCCAGGAGAGCCACGGCGACGTCGAACTCGTCGTTCGACTCCATCTGCTCGGCGACCGAGGCGCGGGGATCGGCATGCCATTCGCCGAGCTCCTCGTTGACGCCGCGCCGCTTGGTCGTGGCGATGCGCGTGAGGCACTCGTTGCGCAGGATGCGGAACAGCCAGGCACGCGGCTCGCGGACACGCTCGCCCTCAGCGAGCACGCGATGGGCCGACAGGAACGTGGCCTGCACGGCGTCCTCAGCATCCTCCAGCCGGCCGAGACGGTGCCAGGCGAAGCGCAGCAGCTCACCCGCGTGCTGCTTATAGAGGGCAGCCGTCAGCGCGCCCTCATTGCGAGAGCGGGCCCCACTCGGGCGGGGAATGGCGACGGCCATAACACAACTGTAGACGGGCCGGGTGGAGAAATCTGACGGGAGCCTGAGAATGTCTGCCTAATTACCGACATGTTGTAGATGTATCCACGCAGAGGCACTAGACTCGCGAAATCCCGAGGAGGAACTGCATGGAGAGCTGGCGGAGCAAGAAGACCCTGATCCTGGGCCGAGACGACATGATGGGCCTGCTCACGCCGGCCGAATACGTCGCGGGGGTCGAGCAGGCCTACCGCATGCATGGCGAGGGCCGCTACTACATGGATCCGAAGGGCCACATCGTCCTCGATAAGTACCCGGGCGAGTGGGAGGCCATGCCGTCCTACATCGAGGAGCCCGAGGCCGCGGCGTGCAAGTGGGTCTCGATCCGCGAGAACAACCGCGACAAGTTCGACCTCCCCACCGTCTTCTCGATCCTGATCTACACCGA
>CAJCBN010000240.1 GCA_903960645.1 uncultured Actinomycetes bacterium
ACGTCGCCGGTGCCCGGCGGCATGTCGATCAGCAGCACGTCGAGCTCGCCCCAGTGGACGTCGGACAGGAACTGCTGCATCGCCTTGTGAAGCATCGGGCCGCGCCACAGGACGGCGCCGCCCTCCTCCATGAAGTAGCCGATGGAGATCGTCTTCAGGCCGTACGCGACGGGGGGTACGATCATCTTCTCGACCGTCACCGGGCGCTGATGGATGCCGAGCATGCCAGGGATCGAGAAGCCGTAGATATCGGCGTCGATTACGCCGACCTCGAGGCCCAGCTGCTGGAACGCAATCGCGAGGTTGACGGTCAGCGACGACTTGCCGACGCCGCCCTTGCCCGACGCCACGGCGATCACGCGGGTCTTGGGGGAGACGCTGAGCTCGCCGGCGGGCCGGGGCGGTCGTCCGCCGCGCAGCTTCGTGGCGAGCGCGGCGCGCTGCTCCTCCGACATGCTGCCGAACTCGATCGCGACGCGCTCGACGCCGGCGACGGCCCCGACCTCGCGTGTGACGTCATCGGTGATCGTCGCCTTGAGCGGGCAGCCGGGAATCGTCAGCGTGACGCCAACGGTCACGTCGCCGCCGTCGATCGCGACGCTCTTGATCATGTCGAGCGAGACGAGGTCCTGCTTCAGCTCCGGATCGATCACCCGGGTGAGTGCCTCACGGATCTGTGCTTCGGTCGGTGCCATGCCCCTAGGCTAGCCGCACTGCAGATCGCGGCGCGGCGTGGCGAATTTGGATCCGGATCCAAATCTGCACGAAAACGGCGAATCTGGATCCGGATCCAAATCTGCACGAAAACGGCGATTCTGGATCCGGATCCAAATCCGCACGAAAACGACGTTTCTGGACCCGGGTCCAAAAACGTGTGCTGGATCAGTCCTGCGGACCGTCGAGCGTGCGGCTCACGAGGCCGTCGAGCGTCTTGGGGTAGAAGTACGTGCTCTTCTGGGGCATGACCTCGCCGGCCAGGGCGACGGCCTCGACCTCGCGGACGGTCGGCGCGCGCAGGATGAACCCGATGTCCCCGCTCTCGGCGACCTTTGCGGCGGCGTCGTCGGAGTAGGCGGTGTAGCGGATGCGGTGCGTCTTGGCCACGACGTCGGCAGGCAGGTCGAGCAGGGGGCCGAGGATGCGCTCCTGCAGCATCACCGCGTCGATGCGGGTGAGGGGGGAGTCGCTCGAGGGAACCTCATCCGGCGCGCTGACGAGCAGCGGCGGCAGATCGCGGCGCACGAGCCCGAACACGCCGTGGTCGTGCGGGATCTTCGCCATGGCGTTCTCGAGCTGGACGACGCCGTCGCCGACCGCTTCGACGGTAAAGCCGGCGGCGCGCAGCATGTCGGGCAGTTGCTGCTGCACGCTGGCGGCGACGCCGCTGACGACGCGGTGGATCGGAAAGATGACGAGGCCCGGCGAGGCGCCGTTCGTCAGAAACATCATCATCGAGTTGGCCGAGTGGTCTTGCGGGAACGCGTCGCGGTAGGCAAGGGCCGTCGCGTAGCGGTGGTGGCCGTCCGCAATCAGCAGCCGGCGTTCGGTGAGGATCTCGTGGATGCGCTCCTGCAGCGGCTCGTCCGTCACGCGCCACATGCGCAGGTGCGTGCCGTGGTCGTCGGTCAGGTCGACGATGGGGAGCGGCTCGGAGCCGAGACGCAGCGCGGCGTCGATGTCGCCGTACGGGTCGTCGTACGTGACGAGGATCGGCGACGGCTGCGCGTGGGTCGTGCGGAGCAGACGCAGGCGGTCCTCGACGATGTTCGGCATGGTGCGCTCGTGCGGCAGGATCGTGCCCTCGCCGCGCGGCAGGCCAACGAGGGCGATCATCCCGGTCCGCACGCGGGTGACACCATCGGGGCCGGTGAAGGTCTCCTCGGTGCGGTAGAGGCACGGCACGTCCTCCTCGCGGAGGGTGCCGTCGGCGCGCCACTCGTCGAGCAGGCGGCGCGCGTTCTCGGCGCGGCCAACGTCGGGGAGGATCAGGCGCACGACGTTGCGGTTGGAACGCGCCACGAGACGCATCCGGTCTGCCAGCTGGATGACGTCGTACGGCGGCGCGACCACGCTGTAGGCGGGGTGGCGCTTCGGGTCGTAGCGCAGCCCGCGGAACGGGCGGACGTCGAGGGGCTCGGGCGTCGGCATGCGCGGGGCATCGTATCGGGACTTCGAGCCACTCCGTCCCGGCACGCGGATCCTCATGCCCCGCGAAGGGTGAGGGCAAGCCTCGCGCCTGCCGGCGCCGGATGCGACGAAGGGGTCAGACCCTTTTGTCGCATGACCGCAACTCGTGCCTCTGCTCCCCGGGGGGCGAGCGCGAACATGCGACAAAAGGGTCTGACCCCTTCGTCGCATCCTCTCCCGCACCACCGCGGACCCTGATCCCGGTTCCCCCGGCCCGCGACCCCGCTTCTTCCCGCCGCCCGCCCACTAGACTCACCCATGTGAGCGCAGAAGCACGCACCGCCGTCCGTGACCTCGTCGAGGGACAGCTCGTCGATTCGACGTTCGCCGTCATCCGCAAGGACCGGCGCCGCACGCGCACGGGCTCGCCGTACCTGGCGCTCGAGCTGGCCGACAAGACCGGCCGTGTGAAGGCCACAATCTTCGACGACGCGCCGATCCTCGACGGCCGCTTCGAGGTCGGCGATGTGATCCGCGTGCTGGGCAGCGTTGAGGGGTATCGCGGCCGCCCCCAGATCGTGGTGCGCTCGGTCGAGCAGACCGAGGTGGCGCCCGATGCCCTCGAGTTCACACCGGGTGCGCGACGCGATGTCGATGACCTCGAGGGGTTCCTCGAGTTCCTCGCGGAGGAGATCCCGGATGAGGGCCTGCGCAACCTCACGCGCGCCGTGCTCAACGACAACGCGTTCCGCGTGCGCTTCCGTGCCGCACCGATGAGCGTCGAGTTCCACCACGCGTACGCGGGCGGGGCGCTCCAGCACACCGTCGCCGTCGCGACCGCCTGCCGCGAGCTGTGGCTCCTGCATCCGCGCCTCGACGAGTCCGTAGCCGCGGCCGCCAGCCTGTTGTTCGCCGTCGGCGCTGCCGACGCGTTCGTCCCCGGCCCCGTGCTGGTGCAGTCAGAGGAGGGGCGCCTGCTTGGCATCCCCCGCCTGTCGACGCGTCGCATCGAGCAGGCGGCCGACCGGCTCGGCACCGCGCGGGAGCGCGTGATCGCGGTTCTGCACTGCATCGACGCCGACCGGGCCAAGACGCCGGAGGCCGCCTGCGTGCACGGCGCCATCGCTCTCGACGCTGCCGTGTCCAGCGCTCTCGCCCAGGCGGCGGGGCGGGCGGCCGAGGCGCAATAGACTGTCGGCGTGCGCCTCGCGCTCGCCCAGCTTGATCCGACCGTCGGCGATCTCGCCGGCAATGCCGCGCTGATCCGCGCTGCGGTTGAACGTGCCGCGGCACAGGGCGCCGAGCTGGTGGTTACGCCAGAGCTGGCGATCTGTGGCTACCCGCCGGAAGATCTCGTGTTGCGCCCGACGTTCGTGGCGGCGTGCGAGGCAGCGGTCGCGGAGCTGGCGGTGG
>CAJCBN010000241.1 GCA_903960645.1 uncultured Actinomycetes bacterium
CGGCGTTCGCGCGGTGCTCGAGCTGGCCGGCCTCAAGGACGTGCTGGCGAAGTCGCTCGGCACGTCGACGCCGATCAACCTCTGTCGCGCCGCCGAAGTCGCCCTGCGCGGCCTGCGCCGCCCCGAGGACGTCGCGGCGCTTCGCGGCAAGCAGCTCCATGAGATCCTGCCGCAGGGTGGAAGCCGTAAGAAGACGGCCGACGCTGCTGCTGCAGCAGCCGCGGCCGCTGAGTCCGCCGCCGAGGTATCCGCATGAGCTACAAGGTCACCCAGGTGAAGTCGTCGATCGGCGTCCAGAAGGAGCATCGCGGCACGCTGCGCGCGCTCGGTCTGCGCCGCATCGGCCACTCGCGCGTCCACCAGGACTCGCCCGGCCTGCAGGGAATGCTGCATCAGGTCGGCTATCTCTTGAAGATCGAGGAGGTCGACGCCACATGAGCGAGCCCATTACCCTCAGCAACCTGAAGCCCGCGCCGGGCGCCCAGAAGTCGCGCAAGCGCGTGGGCCGCGGCAACGGCAGCGGCAACGGCAAGACCTCCGGTCGCGGCCAGAAGGGCCAGAAGTCGCGTTCGGGCAGTCACAACATGCGCCCGGGCTTCGAGGGCGGCCAGATGCCGCTCTACATGCGCACCGGCAAGCTCCGCGGACCGCACATGAAGAAGTCGATGCCGATGGGCCCGTTCCGGACCCAGACCGAGATCGCCAACGTCGGTACGATCGCCGAGAAGTTTCCCGCCGGCACCGAGGTTACGCCCGAGCTGCTCGTGCAGTCCGGTCTCCTCAGCCGTGTCCGGCACCCGGTCAAGATCCTCGGCGAGGGCGATATCGGCCACGCGCTCACGATCCACGCGCACGCCTTCTCGGCGTCGGCGCGGACCAAGATCGAGGCCGCCGGGGGTACCGCTGTCGTCATCGAGCGCTCGGCGCCGTCCGACGAGCAGTAGGCTGCGCCTGTGCTCGCTGCTGTTACCAATGCCCTCCGGGTTCCGGAGATCCGCAATCGCATCCTGTTCACGGCTGCGATGCTGCTGCTCTACCGCGCCGGCTCTTGGCTGCCGACGCCCGGTGTCAATACCGCTGAGATCCAGAACCTCTTCAACGGTGAGGCCGGCTCGACGATTCTCGGCTACCTGAACCTGTTCTCGGGTCAGGCGCTGCAGAACCTCTCGTTCTTCGCGCTCGGGATCATGCCGTACATCACGGCGTCGATCATCATGCAGCTGATGACGGTGGTGCTGCCGAAGCTGGAGGCGCTCCAGAAGGAGGGCGAGGCGGGGCAGAAGAAGATCACGCAGTACACGCGGTACCTGACCGTGATCCTCGCCCTGCTGCAGTCGATCGGCTACGTGATCCTGTTCCACAATGGCTCGGTGCTCGGCGGCTCGAACTCGCTGACCAGCCTCACCCCGCGCTCGTTCATCCTGATCGTGGTGACGCTCACGGCGGGTACGACGATCCTGATGTGGATGGGCGAGCTGATCACCCAGCGCGGCATCGGCAACGGCCAGTCGCTGCTGATCTTCGCCTCGATCCTCGTCTCGGTGCCGGTCGGCGTCAGCGCGTGGGCGAGCTCCGGCACGTTCCAGCGCCTGAGCCTGCCGATCATCGTGCTGGCGGTGATCGTCGCGGTCGTGTACGTCAACGAGGGGCAGCGCCGCATCCCGATCCAATACGCGAAACGGATGGTGGGCCGCCGCATGACCACGGGCGGATCCACGTACATGCCGCTGCGCGTCAACATGGCCGGCGTGATCCCGGTGATCTTCGCGGTCGCCGTGCTGTTCCTGCCGCCGACGATCGGCCAGCTCGTGCCCGCGCTGAGCTTCCTCGCCGACTGGTTCGCGCCGGCCTCATGGGCGTCGCTGATCCTCGAATTCGGCCTGATCGTGATGTTCTCGTTCTTCTACACCGCGGTGCAGTTCAATCCGACGGAGCAGGCCGAGAACCTCAAGAAGAACGGTGGCTTCATCCCCGGCGTCCGTCCTGGCCGCCCGACCGCGCAGTACCTCGACCGCGTCATGACGCGGCTCACGCTGCCCGGCGCCATCTTCCTCGGCACGATCGCGATCGCCCCGACCATCTTCATCAAGTACGGCGGCTTCTCGCAGGCCGTGGGCCAGGCGCTCGGCGGCACCTCGATCCTGATCGTCGTCGGCGTCGCACTCGACACCATGCGGCAGATGGAATCGCAGGTGATGATGCGGCACTACGAGGGCTTCCTCAAGTAGTGCCGGGCGCGTACCTCATCTTCGGGCCACCCGGAGCCGGCAAGGGAACCCAGGCGCCGCGTCTCGCGGAGCGCCTCGC
>CAJCBN010000242.1 GCA_903960645.1 uncultured Actinomycetes bacterium
AAGGAGTACGACGCCATCTGGGACGGCGACGAGCACTGGCGTGCGCTGTCGGCCCCGACCGGCGAGACGATGGATTGGGACGCCGACTCGACGTACGTCCGCCAGCCGCCGTTCTTCTCCGGCATGGCCGCCGAGCCGCGCGACCTGACCGACATCTCCGGCATGCGCGCGCTCGCCGTGCTCGGCGACTCGATCACGACTGACCACATCTCGCCCGCCGGCGTGATCCAGCCCGACGGCCCCGCCGGTCGCTGGCTGCAGGAGCACGGCGTCGAGCAGCGTGAGTTCAACTCGTACGGCGCCCGGCGCGGCAACCACGAGGTAATGGTGCGCGGCACGTTCGCGAACATCCGTCTGCGCAACGAGCTAGTCCCCGGCACGGAGGGCGGCCTCACCGCCTACCAGCCGTCGGGCGAGGTCATGGCGATCTACGACGCCGCCGAGCGCTATCAGGCCGAGGGCGTGCCGCTGATCATCGTCGCGGGCCGCGAGTACGGCTCGGGCTCGTCGCGCGACTGGGCCGCCAAGGGCACGCTGCTCCTGGGCGTCAAGGTCGTCATCGCCGAGTCGTACGAGCGCATCCACCGCTCGAACCTCGTCGGCATGGGCGTCCTGCCGCTGCAGTTCCCCGAGGGCGTCAACCGCGGCACGCTGAAGCTCGACGGCACGGAGACCATCGCCGTGTCCGGGCTGCCCACGCTTGCGGCGCGCGGCACGATCACGGTGACGATCACCCGCGCCGACGGCTCCGCGGAGTCGTTCGAGGCCCTCGCCCGCGTCGACACGCCGGTCGAGATCGAGTACCTGCGCCACGGCGGGATCCTGCCGATGGTGCTGCGCCAGATGAGCTGACGGCGACGACCGGGGCGATCAACGTTGCTTTGGTGCCACGCACCAAAGCAACGTTGATCTCGCTGCTGCCAGCCCTCAGCTCATCTGGCACGACGCCCGTGTTGGCGGTCATCCTGGGCCCGGGCCTGAACGGGACGCGAACCCCGAAGCGCGACCTGATCACAGGTGGCGATCGTGGCGGACCCGGGCCCACGATGGCCGCCGGATCCGCCGTCGCCTGCAGCTTTGCTTTGGTGCCTGGCACCAAAGCAACGTTGATCGCCCTGCTGCTCTAGGCGCCGAACAGGCGCTCGAGGACCTGCGCGACGCCGTCGTCCACGTTGGAGGCCGTGATCTCGTCGGCGATCGCGAGGACGTCGGGGTGGGCGTTGGCGACGGCGACGCCGTGGCCGGCCAGGCGGATCATCGGGAGATCGTTTGGCATGTCGCCGAAGGCGATCACGTCGGCGAGGTCGATGCCGTGGCGCTCGCAGGCCACGCGCAGGCCGCGGGCCTTGTCGACGCCGGCCGCCGAGAGCTCCACGATGCCGTAGCCGGAGTGGGTGACGTTGGCACGGTCGCCGACGATCGCCTCGACGAGCAGCACGAGCTGGTCGTGCGCGAGGTCATCGTCGCGGACGATCAGCTTGGTGGTCTCGTTCTCCCGCACCATCTCGAGCACGTCACCGAGCAGCGTGTCGTCAGGGATCGGCCACTGCGACGGGTAGTCGGTGTCGCGGCCGAACTGGAACGTCATCTCGCAGGCGAAGCGGCAGCCCGGGGCATCCTGGCGGAGGTGCTCGACGAGCTCGGCCGCCACGGCGCCAGACAGGGGCGCGTGGTCGATCACCGCGTGCGCATCCACGTCGTAGAGCAGCGCACCGTTCGCGCAGACAACGATCGAGTGCGCCCCCGTGGCCTCGGGCAGGCTGCGCACCCAGCGCGGCGGCCGACCGGTGACCAACACCACATCGACGCCGCTCGCGATCACCGCGTCGAGCGCACGACGGGTGCGCACGCTGACCTCGCCGTCCGCGTCGAGCAACGTGCCGTCGAGATCGGAGGCAACGAGACGCGGCAGGCCGTTCAGCATGCGCACCGTCCTCCTAGGGGGAATCCGCCATTCACCGGCGGATCCATCCGCCGACCGAATGGGGCGCGAAACGCCGTCTGTACGACCGACAACGTTTTCTCCGCTGCAGCTCCGCCGCAGCTACCATCCCCTCCTCCCGCACGACGCCGAGGCCCGCGCTTGCGGGCCTCGCGCGTTTCCCGCCTCATCAGAGGATGAAGCCGAGGAAGATCGTGTTGGCCACGAGCAGCACCGCGACGATGATCGTGATGCGCGTGAGGTTGCGCTCCATCACCTGCGTGGCGCCGAATTGGCCCTGGCCGATGCCGAAGGCACCGGACAACCCGGTGTCCTTGCCGGAGTGCGCGAGCACGAGCACGATCGCGAGGACCCCAAGAATCACCTGCAGAGCCACGAAGACGCCTTCGACCATGCGCGCAGTGTAGCCGGGGCACCTAGATCAGCGCGACGGTGCCCGCAGTGCCCTCGACGAGGCGGCCGATCACCGGGCCGGGCAGCAGCGCGGCGGCGGTATCCGCCGGCACGGCCGCGAGCAGGCCACCCGAGGTCTGGGCGTCGCAGGCGAGCGTCACGAGGGCGTCGACAGCGTCGGTGGCAGCCGTCATGTAGGCCGCGGCAGCCGCCCGGTTGCGGCGCGAGCCGCCGGGAACCACGTCCGCCTCCACCAGCTCGCGGACACCCGCGATCAGTGGCAGCGCGGCCAACTCCACCTCGGCCGCGCACCCCGACTCACGCACAAGGTTGTGAAGGTGCCCGACGAGCCCGAAGCCCGTCACATCGACAACGGCGGTCGGGCCGATCGCGCGCAGCGCCTCGGCGGCGGCGGCGTTCGTCGCCGCCATCACCTCCACGCCGGCGGCCAGCACGGCAGCCGGGGCCGCGTCGTTCCGCATCGCATTGGCGATGATCCCGCTGCCGAGCGGCTTCGACAGACACAGCAGATCACCGGGGCGACCGCCGCTGTTGACCCAGAACGAACCGCCGGGTGCGAGGCCCGTCACCGCGAGGCCGTAGAGCGGCTCCGGCGCGGTGACCGTGTGGCCGCCGACGATCGAGACCCCGGCCGCGTGCGCCGTGGCGGCGCCGCCGCGGAGGATCTCCGTCGTCACGGCCGACCCGAGGCCCGCCGGGATGGCGAGGATCGCCAGGGCGAAGCGCGGGATGCCACCCATCGCGTACACGTCGGAGATTGCGTTGGCCGCGGCGATCCGGCCGTAGTCGTAGGGATCGTCGACGACGGGGCCGAAGGCGTCGATCGTCTGGATCAGCGTGCTGCCGTCGTCGAGACGAATCACGGCGGCGTCGTCGAACGTCGCGCCGGAGACCAGCACGTTGGGATCATCGCGGTGAGGCACGCCCTGCAGCACCTCGGCGAGGGCCGCCGCGGGGAGCTTGGACGCGCAGCCGCCTCCCGACGAGAGCTGCGTCATGCGGATCGTCTGCGCCATCGCCGACACGCTACCCGACGTCCGCGAATCGGGGCCGGAGTCACGCTACGCTCCGGGTATGAAGACGCGCACGCTCGGAAGCAGCGGCGTCGAGGTCTCCGAAGTGGGATTCGGCGTCTGGACCCTGGCCACCGGCTGGTGGGGGGAGTACACCGACGACGAGGCCGTCGCGCTCCTGCGCCACGCCCGCGACCGCGGTATCACGTTCTACGACACGGCTGACACCTACGGCGAAGGCCGTGGCGAGTCCCTGCTGCAGAAGGCCTTCGGCAAGGATGACGACGTCGTCATCGGCACGAAGTTCGGCTACGACATCTACTCCCCGTGGGAGCGCAAGGGACACGTGGAGCGTCCGCACGACTGGACCCCGGCGTTCGTCAAGTACGCGCTGGAGCAGAGCCTGCGCCGCCTCGGCCGCGACCAGATTGACTTCTACCAGCTGCATAACCCCCGCATGGACGCCCTGCAGGACGACACGCTGTGGGAGTACCTCGACGGCCTGCTGCAGGCCGGGACGGTGCGCTCGATCGGCGTGGCGCTCGGGCCCGCGATCGGCTGGCGCGATGAGGGTGTCTGGGTCGCGAACAACCGGCCGGTCCACGCCATGCAGGTCATCCACAACCTGCTGGAACAGCAGCCTGGCCGCGAGTTCATCGCGAACGCCACTGCCAACGGCGTGAGCATCGTCGCCCGCGTCCCCCACTCCTCGGGCATGCTCGAGGGGCGCTACACGACCGAGACTGTCTTCGCCGAGAACGACCATCGCCGCCACCGCACTAAGGGGTGGCTGGTCGACGGCGTCCAGAAGGTCGAGGCGGTCCGCTTCCTCGAGACGCCGGAGCGCACCCTCGGCCAGAGCGCGATGCAGTGGCTGCTGCACGAGCCCGCCGTCGCGACGGTGCTGCCGAACATCTACGACGTGGCGCAGATCGACGAGTTCGCCGCGACGTCCGAGACGCCACCCGTCACCGACGAGGAGTTCGCCCGCGTCGAGGCGCTGTGGGAGACCGGCTTCGACATCGAGCCGTACGCGGGCGACGACGCCACCGTGCTGCTCGGAGAGCTCGCGCGGGGCTAGCGGGAGCGGCCGGCGACGGCCTGCAGCAGATCGAGCATGCGCCGCGCCTGAACGACGTCCGCCTGCGCATCGGCCTTGGCCTGTCCGGCCGGGTCCTCGCGCGGCAGCTCGAGCGCGGCGCGCAGGCCGGCGAGGATCGCGTCCTCGCTGCGCGGATCGACGCGGATCGCCGCCGTCTCCGGCAGGTCGCGGGCGACGGGCGCCGTCGCGGAGACCACGAGCGGTACACCGCAGGCGACCGCCTCGAGCGCGCCGAGGCCGTAGCCCTCGCTGAGCGCGACCAGCGCGGCGGCGTCGGCGGCGCGCAGGAGCGTCGGCACCTGCTCAGGCGGGACCGCACCGAGCAGGCGCACGCCGGTCAGGCCACGCAGCTGCTCCTCGAGCGGTCCGGTACCCGCGATCCAGAGCTCGCCACCACCGCGCTCCGCGAACAGGCGCTGGGCGGCACGCGCGAGGCGCTCGGGATTCTTGCGCTCGATCAGATTGCCGATCTGCACGATCAGCGGACGCTGCGGCGGCGGCCCGTACGCGGAGAGATCGGCGGGGCCGGGCCGGAACAGAACGCGGTCGACGCCGGTGTTGATGACGTCGATCGCGAGCCCGGGATACAGCGTCTCGAGGCGCTCCGCCAGCGCCGGCGAGACCGCCACGACCGCCGCGGCACCGGTGATCGCGCGCCGGAGCCCGGCGCGCAAGGGCTTCGAGCGCTCCAGATGGGTGACATCACCGCCGTGCGCTACGAGGACGTAGGGCGCGTTCGCACCGCGCGCCGCGCGCCGCGCCATCAGTGCGGTCGGGACGAGGTAGTGCGCGAGGATCACATCCGGCTGCATGCGATCGGCCGCGTGGACGCCCCGGCTGCCGAGCCCGCGGTACTTCCGCACCGTGCCGGCGCGCCCGGTGGACTGCTTCTCGAGCCCGACGATCTCCACCGTGCAGCCGTTCTGCTCCAGCGCACGCGCCTGCCGGGCCACGAAGACGCCGTACTGCGGCACCTCGGGCGAGGGGATCATGTTGGAGACGATCAGGACTCGGAGCGAATCGTGCACCTACTGAGGATGCCGCACGTTGCGGTCGCTAGGCTGCATCTCGTGCCGGCGTAGCTCAGTTGGTAGAGCGCCACTCTTGTAAAGTGGATGTCCTCGGTTCGACCCCGGGCGCCGGCTCTCCCGCCCGATCCCCGCGACGAAGCGTCGTCGGGGCAGTTGGCTGCCATTCGGTGAAACCCTGTTGCCGCGTTTCGCGCAGGAGTACGCTTGAACCATGGCGACGCATCTGCACATCGCGCACCGGGGCTACCGCACCGGCCTCGGCGACAACACGATCGCCCAGATCCGTGAGGCGATCCGGCTCGGTGCCGACATGGTCGAGGTCGACGTCCGCCGCCGGGCGTCTGACGGCGAGCTCGTGCTCGCCCACGACAAGGGACCCAACGAGACGGCGCCCCGGCTGCGCGATGCCCTCGCGCTCGCCCGCCACGCGGGCATCCCGCTGAATCTCGACCTCAAGCAGAACCACCTCTCGGAGCAATTGGTGCGCGAGCTCCGCGACGCTGACATGACCGAGCGCATCGTCATCACGGGCGGCGGCTGGGAGCAGGCGCTCTGGATCCGCCATCTCGAGCCGCGCGTCCGCGTCGGTCTGACGATCCCGCGCCGACACCACGATTGGGTACGGGCGCTTGGCTGGGCCGCCAACCGCGTCTGGCGCTACGTCTGGACGGGGCGTGTGGATCTGCTCCTGAAAGCGACCAACTGCGATCTCGTGACCGTCCAGCACCGGCTCGTCACGCCGCGGCTGATCACGCAGGTGCACCGCGCCGGCGGTGAGATCTGGGTGTGGACGCCGGACGAGCCCGCGACGATCGCCCGCCTCGTCGCGATGGGCGTTGACGGCATCTGCACGAACGTCCCGGATCCCGCCCGGGTCGCCGCCACGCAGCGCGCCACCCTCGGCGCCGCGGCCTAGCGGTTCCGCTGCGGCACCGGTGCGTCGAGCACCAGCGACGCGAGCAGACGCCGTGCCGCCCGTCTCGCAGGCGCCTGGGCGGAGCCGCTCGTGCCCTTCAGGCGAAGGTATGCACCGCGTAGACCACGGCCACGACGACGCCGATCACGAGCACGACCCGCTGCAGCACGCGTCCGGGGATGATCGTCGCCACGCGGCCACCGAGGAAGCCGCCCAGCAGCGCGCACACGAGCATCACACCCGCGGTCTGCCAGAGCACCTGCCCGGAGAAGATGAAGATCAGGGCCGCGAAGGCGTTGACCGCCAGGCTCGTGCACTGCTTGAGCGCGTTGATGCGCGTGAGCGAGTCGACGAGCACCATGCCGAGCACCGCCAGCACGATGATGCCGAGTCCACCGCCGAAGTAGCCGCCGTAGATGGCAGCGAGGAAGACACCAACGGCGGGTCCGGCGAGACGCTCGCCGTCGCCGTGCAGCTGCGAGATGCGCGCGGCGACCCGCTGCTTGACCGTATCGCCGAGGCCCA
>CAJCBN010000243.1 GCA_903960645.1 uncultured Actinomycetes bacterium
CAAGGGTCTCGACGATCTTGAGGACGACTCGTTCGACATCGTGATCATGTCGCTGACCCTGCAGGCCGTCCACCATCCCGCCCTCGTGCTGCGCGAGATGCATCGCGTCGGCCGGCGCAGCATCGTCTCGTTCCCGAACTTCGCCCACTGGCGCCTGCGCACGCAGCTCGCGGCCAGCGGCCGCATGCCCGTGTCGCCGCTGCTGCCCTACTCCTGGTACGAGACCCCGAACATCCGCCTCTGCTCCATCAAGGATTTCGAGGCCCTCGCGCACGCCGAGGGCTTCACCGTCGAGCAGCGCATCCTGCTCGACGAGGGCGGCGGGCGCGAGGGCGCCGTCGCCCAGCGTGCCGCGAATCTGTTGGCCGCCGGCGGCGTCTACCTGCTCCGTCGTTAAGCAATCAGGGAGCCGAGCTCTGCACTCGGGTCGACGTCGAGCAAGATGACGCTGCCGTCCGGCTGGACTGCCCCGAGCAAAAGAAACTCGCTCTCGAATCCAGCAATACGTCGCGTTCCAAGGTTGATGGCACCGACGACTCGACGTCCAACGAGCTCGTCTTCGCTGTAGTTCGTTACCTGCGCGCTGGTCCACTTTTGCCCGAACGCCGGCCCAAAGTCCACCTGGATCTGCCAGGCCGGCTTGCGCGCTTCGGGAAAGGCACGCACTGCGAGCACGCACCCCACGCGCATCTCGACAGCCTCGAAGTGCGAGTGGTCAATCACGGTCGGATGCTCCATGGGGAGAGTATGACGGCGCCAACGCGTGGATCCGCATCGAGCCACGGCGCGAAAACTGCGCGACTCTGTGACGGAGTTGCACCGATGGCGCGCAATCCAGCTTCTGGCCTTGCGGGCATGATGGGCCCGGGCCCATCATGCCCGCAGTACACAGTGGGGCTGGTTCCAGTCTCGCTCAACAAAGTGGATCTTGTGTCCGTTTCGCGCACTCATCGCACGACGACCAGGCGCTTGGGGGTGCCGCCGTATGTCGTCGCTCAAAAGGGCGCCGTTGCGCGTCGCGAGTCCGCCCTCGCCCTTGCGCCTGATCATAGAGTCAGGATATCGTGAAGCGCATGGAATCTCACTCCGCAATTGTCGTCGGCGCCGGGTTCTCTGGACTGATCGCCGCCGAGGCACTCACCAACGCTGGCTGGGACGTCACCGTGCTCGAAGCCCGCAACCGCGTGGGTGGTCGTGCTTGGACCGACCATCTGCCCGACGGCACGATCATTGAGCGTGGCGCAGAGTGGGTCGAGGATGTTCAGGTCGAGATGGTCTCTCTCTGTGCGCGCCTCGGCATTCCACTCGCGCGGACGGGCATGAGCTACCACGACCGTCGTCCCGTCGGCGGTCCGCCCGTCTCGGATGACGAACTGGCCACCGGCCGTGCCGCGCTGCGTGCGCTGTTCGCCGAGCTTGGCGACGAGGCGTACGACCTCTCCGTCGCCGACGCAATCGAACGACTCGACCAACCCGAGGGAGTCAAGATCGCGTTTCGCGCTCGCATCGAGTGCACCAGCGGTGCTCCCGCGACGGAGTTAGCGGCCTGGCACCTGCTGCATCTCGCCTCGGCGCCCGAGCAGGTCGACTCGCCCCGCGTCGGTACCGGCAGCGACGCACCCACGCGTGCGCTCGCCACGATTCTTGGGGACCGCGTTCACCTCAGTGAGCCCGTGCTCGAGATCGCAATCGACGAAGCCGGCGTTTCGGTGCAGACCACGAAGGGCATGCATCGTGCCGCCCACATCGTCTTGGCACTGCCGAAGCCGATCCTCGTGCAGGCTCCGTTTGCTGCGTTGCTCCCCGCCGATGTACTGGCCGCCGCGAGCACGTTTGGCGTCTCTCACGCAGCCAAGCTTTTCGTTCCGTTGTTGGGTCCTGCCGAACCGAGCGCGATACTCGATACCCGTCATGACTATTGGGTTTGGACAGCCAACCAAGGCACCGAAGGACTCCGACCCGTACTCGGTGGCTTTCTAGGTTCGCAGCCAATGCTCGACCTGCTCGAGGTAGAGCGCGACGGCACCACCTGGGCGCGCAGCGTCGCCGAGGTCCGCCCCGATCTCGAGCTCGACTTCGACGCCGCCGGCACGCAAACGTGGCACGACGATCCCTATGCGCAGGGCATCTACACCCATGTCCGTCCCGGCGATCGACCGAACGACGAACTCCTCCGCCAACGCCATGGACGACTCGTCTTAGCTGGCGAATTTACCGACGACGTCTGGTCGGGCTTTATGGAAGGCGCAATCCGTAGTGGACAGCGCGCAGCCAGCCTGCTCGAGCCCACGCTGCCCGGACCTGCTGCAGCCACGCACTAACCGAAGGCAGCAGCAAAACGATTTGCGGCCTCGGCCATGCAAGCAGCATCCGATTGCGGTCGGCCAGCAGCCGCTGTTGCGGCGCTAAAACCAACCAGCGTCGGTGCACCAACGAGCTCCGTCAGGTCAAACCACGCTGCCCAACGGTGGTCGGGACCCCCAACAACTCCAAAGACCTGCGCCTGCGGCCACCAGCGATCTGAGTATTGGAGAATGACCTTTTCGAGCGAACCCATCCGGAGCCCGTCAATCGCCAATCGTGCCGGTGTCGGTAGACCTTCGATGCGCAACGCGCGACGCTGCAGGATGCTGAGTGGTACCGCGACCACGACCCCATCGGCGCCCAAAATCTCGCCGGAGCGGAGCGTCACCGCGGCTTGGCCACTGCGAGCGCTGACGGCGATCGCCGGCGAGGAAAGACGAACAGCGATTCCCCGGGCGAGTTCGTTCGGCACTGCGTTGTAGCCGCCTTTGACTAACGCATCACCGCCATGCAGCCAGTCGCCTTCGTAGAGGGCCTGGGCGCCGAGCATTGCGGGTCCAAGTCCATACTCTTGCGTGAGATGTGTCTCGACCAACCAATTGTTGAGCATGCTTGACTGCCACCCCGAGGCCCGAAGAACAGCACCCACCGATGCTGCGATCGGAGAGGGACGCGACCCCATCTTGGTGACGATCCGATCGAGCTGCACCTCGGCAGGAGCGAGTCCCTTCAGCCGGACTCCAGCAGTGGTGTGAACGACCTGATCGTCGTAGTTGGTTGGCACGAGCGTAGATCCGCCACTGCGCACGAGCGCTGGCACAGGGTTTCGCTTTACGCCATGAACCCAGGCAGCACCAAGTTCGATTGGGGCACCCCATGAGGTGTCCGTCCAGACGCGTCCACCGATGCGATCGCGCGACTCGAGCACTACGACCGTCGCTCCCGCAGCCTTCAGCGCCTGCGCGGCTGCCAACCCGGCTACTCCTGCTCCAATCACAACGATTGTCTTCGTGGCGCGCGCGACCCCGCGCTCGGTCAGCAGCCGCGCAGCGTTCTGCCCCGAGCGGTAGGCCCCCTGGACCGTAGCTGGATGCGTCGAATTGACATGCTCTCCCGCCAACACCACCCGGCCTGAAACGACGGTGGACCCGAGCGTCTCTCGCACAGACGGAGCAGTGCCAACGGGCAACGCAGAGTACGAGCCCAACGACCACGGATCGGTATCCCAGCGCGTGACGATGCCGCGGATTGGGCGGGTCGCAGTGCGCGTGCCAGCTGGAGCCGTGAGCACTCCCGGGCCCACTGCCGCCGCTACGACCGACGCCGCCAAGAAACCACGACGGGTAATGCGCGCGTCCATACGCCAAGTATGCTCGCGCAGGTGACAGTAGGGGCGCCTGGATTCGAACCAGGGCCTAACCGGTTATGAGCCGGCTGCTCTAACCGCTGAGCTACGCCCCTCCGCGCCACAGGATAGGCGGCGACCTCGACAGCGTGCCACTGCCTGCCTTCTGGGGCATGGCGTGATCATCTCGAGCATCGTCATCCACACGACGCTGCCGCCCCTGCTCGCCGGCCCTCACGGCAGGGCAGTCATCTGGCATAGTCCGACGCACTCCTGAGGCGGGCCTCCGCTACGTGAGCGTGGCGTCGCCGCTGCGCCCCGGGGCGCCAGCCACGTCGAGAGCGCGCGTGGCGCGGGCCGTGACGAGCTGGTAGAGCACGAGCAGCTGCGTGATCGCGAGTGCGTCAGACCGGTAGAGCTCCATGGCGCGGGTGAACTGGCCGAGCCGATCCAGTTGCAGGTGCCGAGCAAAGTGCAGGCGATCCCAGATCGCGTGCTCGATCTCCTGCGCCCGCCCCGGCGGCAGGAGCCCCGGGACCTTCAGCAGCTGCTCGCCGTGCGGGAGCGCCGAGATCGTGAAGTCGTCCTCGCCCGTGCCGCCGAGTCCGCTCAGGTCGGGGTGCGGCACCGTCGGGCGCAGCAGGATCTCGGCGTCGAGGTTCTTGTCGGCGGGATTCGCTCCCTGCCGGAAGGTGATCACGAGGTCCGCGAAGGCGCGCTGGGGGCGCACCCACTTGACGGAGTCGCGCTCGCGACGATCCATCTCGTCCAGTACCTCGTCCGTGGTGTACCCGCGGCGGGTGGTATCGCGCAGGAGCTTCCACGAGCGGCGGAGCTCCTCGGGGGGATCCATGTAGACCGCGCAGTCGAAGCGGCGGCGCAGTTCATCCGTCTGCAGGCAGAGCAGGCCGTCGACGACGGTGTAGGAGGCCGGCTGAAGGTACTCGGGCGGGCCGAGCGTGCCGTCGGTGTGGCGGTAGGTTGGCTTGAGGACGGCCCGTTGCATGGTCAGCGCCTCGAGGTCCTGGGCCATGATGTCGAGGTAGTTCGCGTCGGGATCAAGCGGCGTGATGCCCATCACCTTGCGCTGAACGCGGTCGTAGCGGTGGTAGTCATCGGACGGCACCTGCGCCACCTGCTCCTCGCCGAGCACCCGGGCGAGGCCGCGCGTCAGCGTGGTCTTGCCACTGGCTGAATCGCCGACGACGGCGAGCACCGTCGACTGAGCCACTCCTGCGCGCATTGCCGCCATGGACGGAATCGTGGCATGTCCGCGAGAAGGCTGCCGTCACCATGCTGGCGCAGCCCTGTTCACAGCAGCGGAACCCGGTACGATCGCGCCATGGCAGCCACCCCCGGGGAATCCAAGCGAAGCGCGTTCGCCGCGGCGCAGCCGATCAGCCGTGACGTGGTCGTGCCCGAGTACCCGGAGTTGGGCCTGATCGCCTTCGACAGTCCCAACGACCCGACGCCGTCGATCCGCATCGACGCCGGGCGCGTGGTCGAGCTCGATGGCGTACAGGAGGCCGACTTCGACCTGATCGATGCCTTCCTCGCCGCCCACGGCATCAACGTTGCCGTGGCCGAGGAGGCGATGGCGATCGACGACCTCGCCTTCGCGCGCATGATCTGCGGGTACGAGACGCCGCGCACCGAGATCCTGCGGCTCGTCGAGGGCATGACGCCGGCCAAGGTCGCCCGGGTCCTCGGCCTGCTGAGTCCGCTGGAACTGATGCAGGCGATGGCGAAGATGCGCGCCCGCCGCACGCCGTCGATCCAGGCGCACGTGACGAATCGCATCGACCACCCACTGCTGATCGCCGCCGACGCGGCGAGCGCGGTGGCGCTCGGCTTCCGCGAGCTCGAGGCCACGGTGCCCGTCCTCCGCGACGCGCCGCTGGTCGCCCTCGCCCTCCTGATCGGCAGCCAGGTCGCGGCTCCCGGCGCCCTCACGCAGTGCTCGGTCGAAGAGAAGACGGAGCTCGAACTCGGCCTGCGCGGGCTCACGACCTACGCCGAGACCGTCTCGGTCTACGGCACCGAGCGGGTCTTCCTCGACGGCGATGACACACCGTGGTCGAAGTCGCTGCTCGCCGCCTCGTACGCCTCGCGCGGCCTCAAGATGCGTTTTACATCGGGCTCGGGCGCCGAGGTCCTGATGGGCGCGGCGGAGGGCAAGTCGCTGCTCTACCTGGAGGC